>DAIUBX010000074.1:0-9467 GCA_036846465.1 Bernardetia sp. | reverse complement strand
AGCAAAACGTATTCGTGATGGCGACCAAATTGCATTAGAAAGATTGACAAAAGCTAACTTACGTTTCGTGGTTTCGGTTGCAAAACAATATCAAAATCAAGGACTTTCTTTAGGCGACCTTATCAATGAAGGAAATTTAGGGCTTATTAAAGCAGCACAACGTTTTGATGAAACTCGTGGTTTTAAGTTTATTTCGTATGCTGTTTGGTGGATTCGTCAATCCATTTTACAAGCCTTAGCAGAACAATCTCGTATCGTTCGTCTTCCTCTAAACCGTGTTGGTTCACTTAACAAAATCTCAAAAACGTTTTCTGAACTAGAACAACGTTATGAGCGTGAGCCTTCTCCAGAAGAGTTAGCTGACGAGTTAGAAATTACACCTGCTGAAGTAATTGATACACTCAAAATTTCGGGTCGTCATGTATCTATGGATGCGCCATTTGTACAAGGAGAAGATAATACACTTCTTGATGTTTTGGAAAATGACACCGAAGACAAGCCAGATTCAGAATTGATGAATGATTCACTTCGTCGTGAAGTTCAGAGAGCCTTATCAACACTTACTCCTCGTGAAGCTGACGTAATTACGTATTATTTCGGTCTTAACGGAGAACACCCAATGACTTTAGAAGAAATTGGAGAAAAATTCAATCTTACTCGTGAGCGTGTACGTCAGATTAAAGAAAAAGCAATCCGTCGTCTTCGTCATACAACACGTAGCAAGGCTTTGAAACCTTATTTGGGTTAAAAGTAGCCAACAGTTTTTAACTGTTGTAAAAATATAAATGACAAAAAAACCGAAATTCAATAGATTTGAATTTCGGTTTTTTTGTAAAATAAAGATTTATAATACTTTCAAAAATAACTCATCTAGTTTATTACTAAGTTCTTGCTTTGATTTTTCTCTTTCTTGGTAAATGTCATCTATAAATTGCTCTACATCAAAAGAATTTTCCTCTATAACATTTTCTTGCGTTTGACAAGAAATAAACTCTACAAACTCCATTCTTTTGAGAAGTTCTAAAAGGAACTCCATTTTGCTATTATCCGTAATTTGAAGTGTTAATTGTGTCATAATTTTATTATTTAAACGAAATATAGTATTACTTTTAATAAAACGTAATAATGTAATTTTTAGTTTTCTGTATAAATGGCTACTCCTCCATTTCCCTCAAAATCTCCACCGTTTCGACACTCACTCTACACACTTTCCTCAAAAGCTCAATGAGTTGTTCTTTTTGATTATCAAAAGAATACGTAGTAAAAATACCTTCTTCAACTGCTTTTTTGACTGTTTTATCTCTCAATTTTCGTTCGCTATGGTGTTCCAAAACCCATTCTAAGGCACTTCTGACACCCAAACGATACTGCCATGCTTCTTCTGGAATATTTTTAAGATAGGTTGTTTCATCAATCCAAACCAAACTGCGAACTCGGTCAGCTTTTAGAATGACTTTTTTCTTAGGTTTATTTTCTAAAATGTCTTTATTCTCGTTTTCTTCATCTTGTTTTTCAATATTTTCTGTTACTTCTATTTCCTCTTTTTCCTTATCTTCTTGTGCTTTTTCTTCTCTTTCTAAAGGATAAATAGTAACATTTTCATAGTTGAGATGCAGATTCAATAATTTTTCTCCCCACGTTGCCCACTTCCAAAA
Source organism: Bernardetia sp. (assembly GCA_036846465.1). Taxonomy (GTDB): domain Bacteria; phylum Bacteroidota; class Bacteroidia; order Cytophagales; family Bernardetiaceae; genus Bernardetia. The sequence goes on along the minus strand of DAIUBX010000074.1, from coordinate 7,812 downwards.
ATCTTCATACATCGGAATTCGTGGCAGTTCGGTATGGAGTATTTTTTCATACTTTTTACGGTATTCTGGCGAATGTAAAACGGCATAGATATAAGCAAAAATCGTGTCTTTGGTTAGCGTTCTTGCCTCCTCTTGATTGTCTTTCATATTCTGCAAACTTTTCTTTAATTCTTTAAAGTTTTTGGCTTTAAATTTTACAGGTTTGGAAGAATAATGATGACGAAACTGCTCTAATGCCCAATCAGTAATATTTTCTTTAAACTCTCCTGTTTCTTCATCAAAAAAGTATTTTGCAAACGTATGTGTCGCCCTTGCACCATAACCATTATCAGGAATAAAATTGGTCGCATGAACGACTAAAGGAACTTGCTTATGAACTGTAACACAAATAGTCGGATTGGGTGTTTGCTGTTTTTGAAGTGGAAAAAAACGAAATTGTTGATACGGACGATGCGTAATTACTTCATCTACATAAACAAACTGCTTTACAAAAGGACGATAAGAAGCTTCTCTAATCTTAAAAGAATCATAATTTGTATCTGCATTCCTTTTTAGGTTTTGCATCAGTTCGGCATTCCACTTTATTTTAGTTTTGTCTGTCGGATGGGTTGTGCTTTTTACACCTAAGAAATTTTGCAAAAGTTCGCTTTGGTCAGAATTGTGCCATTTTTGTCGTTCTTCTTCATAAATTTGACTAAAATAACTTGCTTTTTTTTCTAAATTAGTTTTATCAAAATCATACATCCATTCATCTCTAGCTGTCAGAAGTGCAGGAGAAGCCCATTTGAAAAGAGCCGTTTCTTGGTCTGCAAACTCTGCTGTTTGAGTAGCTTTATGAGCAAGAGGCATAAAACCTAAAAAATCATCTTCTGGAAGTGCAATCCAATACGTAACGGCTTGACTTACTTTTTTGAAAGATAAATTTTGAAATTGTGTTCTTGATAATGCTTCTCCAAAGTTTTTGAGAGATTTATATGGCTTAGTAGATTTCCAATAAAAAACAGGACATTGAGAACGCAAATGCGCCAAACGGAAACCATTTGAATAATTATTTTTATTCTTACGAACCAAAAAAAGTAAAGCTGATTCATTTTCTGCTATCCTAAAATCTTTCGTATTTTCTTTTGAACCGTCCTTTGATAGTTCGGTTTTCTCTTCTACAATCTTTGTCGGATTTTCTTTTTCTACATTTTTGTATTCCAAATCCATCACATAGATACTATCAAATTCTGCTTGTACTCGCCTTCTAAAACCCTCATACGTAGGCGCATGTAAGACAACCGAAGGAAGCCAAACAGCAATAATACCTTTGTCTGTAAGTCTGTCAGTTGCCCAACGCACAAAGCGCAAAGGCACAGGAGAAAATAAGTTTTTTTCATAAATGGGCGTATAAGCTGCCATGACACGGTTATCAATGGCTGCAAAATTTACTTCTTCACTACTTTTATCCTTATTTTTATCTCTATTTTTTTCAGAACAAATTAACTGATTTTGTTGGCTAGTTTTGAAAGAATTACCTACAATGATATGATACTTAGCATCAATCGAACGATAAAATTCTTGAGCTTCACTTTCTTGCGAACCAAAAAGCAAAGTCTGTTTTGGAACATCGACAAAATAAGCTGCATTTGCCCAAAAAACAGGCTGTATATTATAATTATTTCCATTTTTTCCTCCATTATTTAGGCTTGTTTTCCATAAATAATACGACCAAATGGAAAGCGTACACGTATAAGACTGACCGACAGAAGGCTGAATATCTTGAAAAAAAGTGCCTTGATAGAGTGAAGGAGCTTCAAGATTGGCGATAGATTGCTGAATGAAATTTGAAAATTCTAAGGGCGCAACAGCAACTTCAAATTTGCGCTGCCAATAGACAATAACTTGTTCTTTTTCGGCTTTAGAAAAATTAGCAGAAACTTCTTTTAAAGACAAACAATATTTTTTCCATTGCTCCAAAAAACCATTTTTAAAGAAAACAGAAAAAGCATCTAATTTTTGAAAAAGAGAATCTGACTTTATGAAAAAAGGATTTTCTGAATTGGTAGAATCATCTATAAAAAACAAATTTTCTAATAGAGGAAAAACAATTTGGTGCGACAAAATAGCCGTTTTGAGCAAATTCTCATCAGGCAAACTATGAAACTCAGAAGCAAAAGCACCCAAAGCACGATAAGCAACCTGCTGACGAACTTTATTTTTATCAAATTCGCTTTGCAAAGATTCTATCAAGTTATCGACTGCAAAAAACTTGGGGAGTTCAGTATTTTTATTGTCCGTATTCATCAAACTGTTCGTGGAGCTATTCATCAAAAAATGCTTCCTTTAATTCTGTCTTATTCTTGGGTAAAATTGTAAAGACAAAACTACAAAACATTCTTGTATTTTAAAGTGAATTTCTAGTTTGTTTGTCGAAGAGCGTGATTTTTTAAGTTTTAATGTCAGAAAAACGGACTAGTTAATTTTTAATTTTCATTCCTACTCTTTAAATCTCACTTAGAAATGTTATTTTTGTTTTTATAGAATAGTTTACCCAAATTATAAAGAAAAATTAGTTAATAAATTATGATAATCAAATCCATACAAGCCAAAAATCATTTATTAGGCTGGGAATTAGAAGAAATACAGTTTGATACAAATCCTACTTTATTGGTTGGACTTTCAGGTGTGGGAAAGACTCAGATTTTAGACGCTATCTATAATCTAAAAAATATAATATATGGATATACAAGAACAGGATTTGAATGGAAAGTAGTATTTAGTATTAATGAAATCGTTTATATTTGGCAAGGACGGTTTTCTGAAGGAATGGGAGATAGTGAAATTGAAAATTCTAATTTTCAAGAAGGTATCATTTTATTTGAGAATTTGAGAGAAATAAACTCTGACATTTATCTTTTTGAAAGAAATAAGGAAGAGATAAAATTCAATGGTACTACTTTACCTAAATTATCTGATGAGCAATCTTTGATTTATTTGTTAGTCAGAAATGAATATATAAATAATATAGCTTACGAGTTTAATAAAATTTTATTAAATGATTATACCAAAAAAGAAATTGGAGAAATAAATATAAAAAATTCATTACAAAATTTGATACAAGAGTACAATGAAACAACAACCATAAAAAATAGTAATAGACAGATACTTATAAAATTATTATTAGTTTCGGAATTAAAACTAGAGGTATTTTCCATTATTAAGGAAAGAATATTGGAAACTTTTCCTCAATTAGAAGACATAATTTTGAATTATTATCATAGTCCTACAATGGATATGCTAACAGTTTCTATTTCCATAAAAGAAAAAGGCGTTCCAAGAGAAATCGAAGCAAAATATATTTCCTCTGGAATGCTGCGTACAATTATTCATATTGCACAAATTTATTTGGCTAATGATGGTTCTGTTATTTTGATTGATGAGTTTGAAAATAGCTTGGGAACAAATTGTATGGATATTCTGACAGAAGACCTTATCCACGAAAATAAAAACATTCAATTTATTGCAACAAGTCATCATCCGTATATCATCAATGCACTTCCTTATCAATATTGGAAGATTGTAACTCGTAAGGCTGGTGTAATTTCGGCAAAAAATGCTTCTGAATACAAACTAGGAAAGTCAAAACAAAAAGCATTTATTCAACTTACCGAACTTTTGGAAAATCAGTATTAAAAGCTATGAATTTTTATTTTGTATTTGAAGGAAAAACAGAACACATCATTTATAAAAAATGGTTTTCGATACTTTTACCAAAATTATCAGAAGTTAGAAATTATGATGAAGTAGAGAAAAATAATTATATTTCTAAAAGAGATATGGGGATTCCAGATTGTTATAATGTGGTCGCAGATGCAATCCAAGAGATAAATGAGTTTCCAAAGTATGATTATTTGGTTTTGTTTTTAGATGCTGATTCAATTTCAATAGAAGAAAAAAAAATAGAAGCAAATCAATTTATTCAAAAAATTCTTGATAAAACAGAGAATGAATATGAATATAAAAGTCTTCCTACAAACTGTAAGTTTCATATTATTGTGCAAAAAGTGTGTATCGAAACTTGGTTTTTAGGAAATAGAAAAATTTTTCCTCGCCAGCCACACAACGAGTTATTGAGAGAATACATAAATTATTATGATATTTTCAAAAATGACCCAGAAGAATTGGCAAGTGAATTTATAGAAGATGATGAAAATCAAAATCGTATTTTTGGATATGCTACAAAGGCATTATTTCATGAAAGTTATTTGAGAGAAATTTTTAAAGAACGATTAAAAGGGCAAACTTATCGTAAAAGCCGACCAAAATACGTTCAAGAAGAAGATTATTTATTGCAATTACTCAAGCGAATAAAAGAAGAACCTTCACATTTAAAGAGCTTCCAAGAATTTATTGATTTTTGCAAAAAAATAGAATCTAAACTCTAAAAAATTGGATTGTCTTACAGTTTTTGTAGAAGTTGTCAGTAAGACAACGGCAAAGTTTGTTTGTCAAAGAGCGTGATTTCTTATTTTCCTCAATCTATTTTTTTGAATAAAAAAAGTAAAAATCAATCCTAAAAGCAGAGTAGGATAAACTACACAAAAAATAAAAAAATTGATTTCGTAATACGATAAACCTAAAATATTGGCAAGATTGATAATAAAATCAGTACAATAGAAATAAAGTTTGGCTATAAAATTAGTCAGAAATTCATTTGTAGAATCATTAATCAGAATGAGAAAGATGAGATTTTCCTGTCTAAAAGTTTGAGCATTTTTAATTTTCCGTTGTAAAGACAATGATTTTATCAGTAGAAAAAACATCAAAAGAGGAATCAAAATCACTAAAACTATAATATTTGCAACTTTGTATTTTCCAGTAGATTGTAGAACATGGATTACTCCAAAATAAACTGGGTCAGTAAACTCAAAATAATTTTGAAGAATTTTGACATGATTTTCTTTACAGTAATTTTCTATATTATGACACGCCCAAGAACATTTTTTAGTAGATTTTATAGCTGAATTTATAGCTACTATTCCTTTTTCTTGAAATGGTTTTTCTGTTATAGTTGGTCTGATAGCTTCATTTATGGCTATTAGTAGCAAAAAAGGGAAAAGTAATAACGCTAGATTTCTAAGAAAAATGAGAAATGATTTCATACAAATTTATGTTTAACCATCAACGAGGCATAAAGCCGTCGTTGAGGTTTTTTCACAAAAATCATAATTTCCTACTCAAAAACCAAGTCAAAAACACACCCATTCCCACAACTGTAATCGAAGATAAAGGCATTAAAATAGCAGCCACGATAGGCGAAAGCGTTCCACTTACAGCAAAACTAAGTCCGATAAGATTATAACAAAGTGAAATCAAAAGTCCAAAACGAACCACCCAAATCGTCTGACGAGCATAACGCATAAAGTTTGAAAGTTTTGGCAATGCTTCGGCTCTCAAAATAGCATCACAAGCAGGAGAAAACTCTTCTTGATTCTCACTAATAGCAATTCCAAAATCGGACTGTTTTAATGCTCCTGCATCGTTGAGTCCGTCGCCAATCATAAAAATAGATTGAGATTTTTCTGTTTCCTTTTGGGTTTTATTGTTTTTCAAATTCTTCAAAAACTCTAATTTATCTATTGGTTTTTGATTGAAATGAATATTTTTTTCTCCAAAAATATCCACAAAACGCATTTTTTCACGTTCTGTATCACCTGAAAGCAAAGAAAGTTCAAAGTTTTGTTTTTTGAAATCTTGTAATAAGCTCAAACTATTTTCTCTCAACGGATTTGAAAGTTCGAAATAGCCTTTTACTTCATCATTTTTACTTACAAAAACGATTGATTTTTGGTAGCTAACACTTTCCAAAGTGTTAGAAGTAATAGTATTTACTCCAATAAAACCAGCATTTCCAATTTTCCAAGTATCGTACCCTTTTGAGTTTTTACTGTTTTGAATTTTGGCTTGTGTTCCTGCACCTATTTTTTCCTCAAAATCATAAATAATTCCTTCTCCAAACTCTGAAACGGCTGCATAAATTGCCTTACTGATTGGGTGCAAAGAATACGAAGCCAAAGCTGCTAAGGCTTGTTGGTCTTCAATCGTTAAATCTTGATTTGATAAATCCTTATTTTTCCAAATTGCACTCGGTGTTGAGGTGGTTAAAGTTCCAGTTTTGTCAAAAATAAGATGTGCATTTTGAGAGGCTAACATTTCGATAGAATCTGTATTTTTCAAGAAAAATAAATGTTTTGCCAAAATCTGTCTAGCATTTCCGAAGGCAAAAGGAGCATTCAAAGCCAATGCACACGGACAAGCCACAATCAAAACCGAAGTAAAAACATTGATAGCAATTTGCCAACCATCAGCATACAACCAATAGGAAGCACTACCAAAAGCCACCAAAAGCACAAAAACGGTGAAATTTCTCCCCCAACGCTGCGTTAGATTTTTGAGTAATTTTGAATTATCTTTATCAAATGTATCACTATTCCAAAGCTGCATCAAATAACTTTGAGAAACCGTTTTGAGTAATTTTATACGCAACGGTTCGCCCCATTGCCTTCCTCCTGCATACAAACGTTCGCCAGTTTTACACGCCACAGGCTCAGATTCGCCACTTACAAAACTATAATCAATCTGTGCTTTTCCCTCCAAAAGCTCTCCATCGGCAGGAATAAGTTGTCCATTTTTTACAATTACAATATCATTTATTTTTAAATCAGATAAAGAAATTGATTTTGTTGTTTTATCAGATTTGTTATTTATTTTATTATTTTCTAATTTATTATCTACTTCCAAAAGTGCAGCCAAAGGAAAATAGGATTGATAATCTCTTTCAAAAGAAATGCTATCAAAAGTACGACGTTGAAACCATTGTCCGACCAAAAGAAGGAAAATCAAGGCAGCCAATGAATCCAAATACCCAGCACCCGTTTGGCTAATAATCTCAAAAACACTTCTACCAAAAAGAGCAATTATTCCTAAGGCAATCGGAACATCAAAATTGAGCGTTTTGTGTTTGAGGGCATAAAAAGCATCATTGAAATAATTTACACCACTAAAAAAAACGACTGGAAGCGACAATAAAATATTCAAATAACCAAAAAAACGAGGAAAATCATCTTCGGCAATCGGCAAACCCAAATATTCGGGAAAACTAAGCAACATCAAATTTCCAAAACAAAAACCAGCCACTCCCAAACGAAGCAAAAAATTAGGAGGTAAATTATCCGTTTTTTTCTTGTTTTTAGATTCTAGTTTTAAGTCTGGCGAGTAGCCTAATTTGGTCAGATTTTCTACTAAAGTTCGAAGGGAAATGGTCTGACTATAAAAACTAACATTTGCCTCTCTACGCAAATAATTGATTTTTGAATCTTGCACACCTTCAAACAAATGAGGGAGTTTTTCCAAAAGCCAAACACAGGAAGCACAATGAATTTGAGGTAATTTGAAGGTAATGCGTGTAAAATTTCCATCTGTAAAATCGACAAGTTGACGCATCAATTCTTCATTATCCAAATAAGCAAACTGTTCTGGATTTTCTAAAATAGGCGAAATTCCTGCTTTTTCAAGATTGTAATAATTTTCTAAGCCATTTTTTGTAAGAATATCATACACCGTTTGGCAGCCCGTACAACAAAAATCATGTTCATCAAATTCTATCGGATTTGAAGGACAATCATCGCCACAATGGTAACAAGGCGTTTTTTCGGATTTTTTTATTTTTTTATTTGATTGCGTATTTTCTTGTATCGGATTTTCTAGTAAGGTCGCCATAATTGAAGAAGATAAGTTTTGATTTTACGTTACAAAATTACCTTTTAAAAA
>DAIUBX010000073.1:0-9490 GCA_036846465.1 Bernardetia sp. | reverse complement strand
AATTGAAAAATTATTAAATAAATGATTCAATACATCTAAAATTATCGTTTTTCTTAAAAAATTGGTAACTTGCTTACTTAAACTATCTGTTTATTTTTTGAGTAGATTTCAAAAATATTCCAAATAGACACAAAAAAGCACAAACGCTAACCATATAAATCTCTTGTAACTATGAGCGACCAAAAAAACACAACCAAAACAGCACCCAAAAAAGCAACAGCTAAAAAACCTGCTGCAAAAACAAACGGAACATCAACAAAACAAGAAGTTTCAAAAACTACTTTTTCAAAAGAAACCTATATGAAATGGTACGAAGATATGCAGCTTATGCGTAAATTCGAAGAAAAAGCAGGACAACTTTACGGACAACAGAAAATTAGAGGTTTTTGTCATCTATATATCGGACAAGAAGCTTGTGTAGCTGGTGCAGTTTCGGCACTTACAAAAGACGATAAGTGGATAACGGCATACCGTGACCACGCTCATCCACTTGGCTTAGGAAGTTCTCCAAATATCATTATGGCAGAGCTTTTTGGTAAAGAAACAGGTTGCTCAAAAGGAAAAGGTGGTTCTATGCACATGTTTGACAAGAATGTCAATTTTATGGGTGGACATGGAATTGTTGGAGCGCAAGTTCCACTCGGTGCAGGAATTGGTTTTGCAGAAATGTACAACGAAACTGGAAATCTTTGTATTTGTTATATGGGTGATGGCGCAGTTCGTCAAGGTGCAATCCACGAGGCATTCAATATGGCAATGCTTTGGAAAATTCCTGTAATTTTTGTTATTGAAAACAATGGGTATGCAATGGGAACATCTGTTGGCAGAACTTCAAATGTAATTGATTTATCAACACTTGGAGAGTCGTATGATATGCCGTCAGAAGCTGTTGATGCAATGAGCGTTGAGGCAGTTCATGAAGCAGTTGCAAGAGCAGCACAAAGAGCTAGAAGTGGAGAAGGTCCTACACTTTTGGAGTTCAGAACGTACCGTTATAAAGGACACTCTATGTCTGACCCAGCAAAATACCGTACTCGTGAAGAAGTGGACACCTACCGTAAAAAAGACCCCATCGAACAAGTAAGAGATGCTATTTTAGAGAAAAAATATGCAACAGAAGAAGATTTGAAAGCGATTGATGACAGAATCAAAGATGCAGTAGAAGCCTCTGTAAAATTTGCCGAAGAATCTGATTTCCCAGATGCAAAGGAAGCATTTATAGATATTTATCAGCAAGAAGATTATCCGTTTATTATGGACTAATTGAATTTTTGTAGGGACAAGGCGTGCCTTGTCCTTGCTAAATTTTTCAAAAAAATGGCAAAAAAAGAGGAAGTAAAGCAAAGTTATCAATCACAGGAATATGATAAGATTTTTAAGGAGAATATTGAAGAATTGATTATTCCTTTTGCTGAAAAGCTATTGAATATCAATCCTAAAAATTTACGAGATATTCCGAATGATTTACAGACTACTTTAGAGCGAAAACCTGATTTTTTAAAAAAGGTAATTGCAGATAAAACACAAAAAGGAAAAATAAAAGATTTTATCCTTCATATAGAATTTCAAACTGTTGATGAGAAAGATATGGCTCATCGTATGAACGAATATTATGCTATTCTGTATAGAAAATATAAATTAGATGTTCATCAATATGTTTTTTTCATTGGTACAGGAAAAGCCAAAATGAAACAAATTATTGAAGCTAAAAATTTATCTTTTCGTTTTGATGTGATTAATATGCAGGATTTTAGTTATGAATTGTTTCTAAATTCGAACAAACCAGAAGAGATTATTTTGGCGATTTTGGCAGATTTTGGAAACACAGATTCAGATACTATCATCAAAAGTATTCTGCAAAAAATAAAAGACCTTCCAATTGAAAACTCTATTGAAAAAAAGACCGTTATACAATTAGAAGTTTTATCTAAATTAAGAAAATTACAACCTCAAATAATTAAACATATAACAGCTATGGCACTAACTTATAATATTGAAGATGATGTTCGTTACAAACAAGGAGAAGAAAAGGGAGAACTTAAAGGAGAGCTAAAAAGAGCAGTAGAATCTATCATGGAAATGCTCAAAGATGGATTAGCTTATGAAAAAATAGCAAAGTATGCTAAAGTGTCAAAAGAATTTGTAGAAGAAATAGCAAAACAAATTAAAAAATAACTGTATTTAGTTAATTGAAAATCATTCATTAAAAAATCATGCAAAAACTCGTTTGGATAGTCGCTTTTTTAGGTCTTTCGCTCGGTCAAGAGTGGTGGAATCCTGTGTATATATTCCAAACCAATAGCGCAAAGAAAAAAGCAACTCAATTATATCAAGAAAAACAATATAAAGAGGCAGCTTCAGAACTTCTTTATATGAATAATATTTGGAAATTAGATGAGCCAACGGTTACACTTAATTTGGCACATGCTTATTTCGAACAGCAAGACACTTCTGCTATTTCTTCGGCTCTGACCTATTATTCACAAGCCGTAAATAGTAAAAATGACAGAGTACGCAGTGTTGCTAATCTTCAAGTAGGAATTTTGAAGGCAAAACGTGCAGGTTCAGAACAAACAAAAGCAAAAGATAAAAAGAAAATTTATGAAGATGCTTTAGTTAATTTTAAAAATTCCCTTCGTGCAGACCAGTACAATGAAGAAGCTCGTTTTGACTATGAACTATTGAAACGTCTTTTAGAAATTGAAATACAAAAACAAGAAGAAGAGCAAAAAGATAAAAGCGAAGACGAAAAACAAAAAGAAGAACAAGAGCAAAAAGAACAAGACGAACAAAAAAGTGGAGAAGACCAAAAACAAGACGAGCAAGACGGACAGGAAAATAAAGAACAAGACCAAAGTAAGGAAGAACAAGATGCTCAAAAACAAGCGCAACAACAACAATCTGCTGCTGATAAGCTGAAAGATATGGATATTTCGCAAGAAAAAGCTGAACAGATTTTAGATGCTATGCGCCAAAATGAAGCACAATATTTACAACAACAGCAACGCAAAGGTAAGAAACCTCGTAAAACAGGAAAGCCAGATTGGTAAAGATATAAGAGTCGTTGATGGGATACCAAAAACGGCAAAGTATCAGAAAAATAATAATATAGAAAAATAAAGCCGTTGCTCGTGTCCCCACGAGCGACACAACACCTACTATGCAATACAAAGATTATTATAAAATTCTTGGTCTTCAAAAAAATGCAAGTGCCGAAGAAATCAAAAAAAAATATAGAGAACTTGCCAAAAAATATCATCCTGACCGTAATCCAAATGATATTTTGGCTGAAAAAAGATTTAAAGACCTTAATGAAGCACACGATATTTTGAGCGACCCTACAAAAAGGGCGCAATATGATTTGATGGGCAAAAACTGGGGTAATTATAGCAAATTTGCTGATAAAGCAAAAAGTGCATACCAAAAAACACAAGAAAAAGACTTTGAGTTTAAAGACCTCTTTACAAGAGAACGTATGACTGATGCCTTCAAAAATGTAGTTGATTTGGGAAGAGAAACTATTTTTAAAAATGAAAAAGAAACAACAGGCATAAAAAGAAAACCCAAAGAAAAAGAAATTAAAACTACGATTTCTTTAGAGGAAGCATACGCAGGAACAACACGAGTAATAACAGTAAATAAAAATCGTATTCGCTTAAAACTCAAAGAAGGAATTGCTGATGGACAAAAACTAAAATTAGGTGCAAAAGGCGAAAAAGATGAAGATGTTGTTGTTGTGGTTGAAATAGATGCCAATAAAGATTTTACAAGAGAAGGCGATGATTTGCATACTACGGCAAAAGTTTCTTTGTATGATGCTATGTTGGGAGGAAAAATAGCTGTTCCGACAATGAAAGGACAAATTTTATTTCCTATTGCTGCCGAAACTGCCAACGGAAAAGTATTTCGTATAAAAGGAAAAGGAATGCCTATTTATAATCAAACAGATAAATTTGGCGATTTGTATATCAAAATTGAAGTCGAACTGCCTCAAAAATTATCTCAAAGAGAAAAAGAGCTTTTCCAAGAATTATCAAAATTATAATATTATTTATTTTTAAACCCTAAGGGTCTTTGAAGACCCTTAGGGTTTATTATGTTCATACAGAAAGATGTCAAAAAATTCAACCAACTCATTAGGCGATTTATTAAGTGATTTGCAGCGCAATCAATTAGGCGCAAAAAAAACGTCTTCTCCAAAACTTCTCAATCCAATTTATATCAAAACTTTCGAAGAGCTAGAAAAAGTGGCGCAAAAGTGGGGAAAATGTTCTCAAATTGCCATTGATACTGAATTTGATGATAATAATAATTATTATGGAAGACATTTGTGTTTGGTTCAGATTTATGACAAAGACCAAATTTATTTGATTGATACTGTCAAATTGGAAGGAAATATCAAACCTTTACTTTCTGTTTTAGAGAATCCTAACATTGAAAAGTTATTTCATAGTTCTTCTTCTGATTTAATTGTCATAGGAGATGTTTATACTTGTTCTATCAAAAACATTCAAGATACAGCTCTTATGTATCGTTTTTTGCTAAAATCTAGTAATGATATTGGACTTCAAAGTTTGGTAGAAGAAAAATTAAACATTGAGCTAGAAAAACAAGAACAGGTTTCAGATTGGGCAAAACGTCCTCTTTCAAAATCACAACTTATTTATGCAGCTACTGACGTAATTTATTTATTCGAACTCTTTGAAATTCTTAAAAAAGAACTTCAAGAATTAGATAGATGGAAATGGTACGACGAAGAAAGACAAAAACTAGAAGAAATTGGAACAGAAAACACAGACAAAAGTACAGATAGTGGAAATAATTCAGAAGATAAAAATACTAGTGCAGCTCTAAAAGCAGCCATTAAATATAAATTTCCAGAGGAAAACACAGTTCGTTTTGCGATGTATTGGAATCTTAGAGATGCAATAGCAAAGAATGTAAATCGTCCTCATTATAGAGTAATTTCGAATAACCGTTTGGCAGAACTTGTTGTGCAACCACCTCAAAAATTAGAAGAATGGGAAGTATTGAGAGGCTCTTCTCATCATTTTAAAAAACGAGCAGATGAATTTTTTGAGCTTTCAAAAGTGGATTTATCAGATAGAAAAAATCAGTTTTTTAGAGAATTAGACAAACGAGCAGAAGAAAAAGAGGAGTATTATCAAGAAAAAAAACAGCATCAAAGAATACTTAACCAAAGAGAAATTATTTTTACTAATTTGCGTGATGCGCTTACAGATTATAAAGGCTTAAATGTTCAATCGCTTATCCTTTCTAACAAAAACAAAAATGATGTTTTGTGGAATGGAATAGAAATTGTTACTAATAATTGGAAAATGGAAGTTTTGGAAGAAATTGCAAAGGAAAAGGAATGGAATATTGATGTTTTGAAGGGAAGTTTGAAAACCAATGGTAAATGATGAATTATAAATGGCAAGTTATAAATGCTTACAAATACTAAAAAGTTATTTGTAAGCATTTATTATTTTTACTTATTTTGCTTATTCAATTTACTCAACAGGAATTGTCTGATTGATAATTGGCAAAATAGCATTGTGTAAATACGTTCCTTTCAAGAAAGAAAACAACGAACCACGAGTAGTAGAAATAGCAAGTTCGTTTAAATCTAAAATAACATCAGTTGGCATGTTATTTTTGCTATTTGCTGTATCTACGTGTTTTGCTAATTCTTCTACTTTAAAAACAGTATTGGTTTTGAATTTAGAAAGCAAATGTTTTTTGTCATTTGAGAAAATAGAAATAGTGGTAACTACAATAAAAATATTATCGTCTGTATTCCAACGGTGTTCTATATTGATATCAAATTGAAAAACAATTTCTTGTGTTAAATTTTGAGGAGGAGAAACTAAATTTGCTTCTAAAATATCTAAGGCTACGATTCTGAATTGCATATATAGGTTTTTTATTGACTTGTAAAAATAATTTTTACAAAACTAATCGTTTTCTCTTTCCTATAAAAATAGTAGATAAGGAAATGCTAGATTTTGATTTTTTTTAATGAACAAACTCCTTATAAAGAATAAAGAAAGCAATTACCAAGACCATGTAACCAAAAATTTGTTTGAGTTTTGCAGCAGGAACATATTTACAAAAATGAGTTCCTAATAAAATCCCTACAATGGTAAAACCTGTAAAAGGAAGAAGAAAACGCCAATCAATTTCGTGTTGTTGCCAATCTCCCAAAAAGCCCAAAAGAGAATTGATAGCAATAATAAAAAGGGAAGTTGCAATCGCTTCTTTCATCGGAATACGAGCTAAAAAAACTAAAGAAGGAACAATCAAAAATCCTCCTCCTGCACCTACCAAACCAGCAATGAGTCCTACCAAAGTAGCATCTAAAATCAAAACAGGAATATTCAAGGGTTTAGCAGAAACAGCTTTTGGAATGTGAGATTGTTCTTGTTGTTTTGTGCCTTTTCGAATCATGATGGTAGAAGAAATCAGCATCACAATAGCAAAAAAGACAACAATTGCTGCATTTTTGGTAAGAATAAAATAACCAAAACTCAAAAATGGATCAGGCAAAGCAGGTACAATATAAGCACGAGTCAAATAAACCATTACCAAAGAAGGCACTCCAAAAACCAAAGCCACTTTTAGATTGACTAATTTTTGTTGAAAATACTGATATGCACCTACGAGAGCAGCAGCACCCACCACAAAAAGCGAATAACCAGTAGCAATAACAGCCTCAATATTTAAAATATAAACAAAAATAGGAACAGCCAAAATTGAACCTCCACCACCTAGTAATCCCATTGTAAAACCAATAAGAATCGCAATTCCAAAACCTAAAACCTCTTGCATTTTGTTTTATTTTTATTTTTTATTGTGCTTTTTTTATAAAATCACACTTTTTACTTACTTATGAAAATGCAATTTAGTTAATTCAAATTCAAGCCCAAAAATTGTTAAAAATAAGAAGTGTTTTTTCAAGATCAAGAAGGAATACTAAAATCATCTTTAGGAGGAATGATGCTATATGGACTTTGTGCTGCACGAGTATCTTTGTAATGCTGCCAATCGAAAGTTTTCAAAAAATAAGCTGCTGCTTTTGCGCCACGAATAAAAAGGTCTAATTTATCATCATCAGAAAGTGTAAAATCTATCCAATTATGATTTCCAATATCTATCCACGTAATAAGCTGACGATAATCTGGATTTCTGAGAATAAAATTATAATCTGCAATTTGTCGCATGGATTCTACAATCGCTCTTGTAAAAATAAAAGGATTTGAAATATCATTCGGACGATGTCTTTCCGTTCCTAGTTTTACACCAAAAGAAGGAAGTCTAGGAATATGATTTTTATGAAAAACATCGGCAGGAAAATTTGAAATAATTCCTCCATCTACAAAAAAAACTTCTTTTGGAATATCCCCTCTATAAGCAACTCTATTTTTCCAATTTTCTTGCGCTTTTTTTCCATTCGGAATATCTGTAACTTTATAAGGAGTGAAAAAAAATGGAATTGACATAGAAGCACGCACAAAATTAGTAGGATTTATCAACTGACTATTTTTCCAATATAACGAACGCGTAGCAGGAAAAATAACTTTTGATTCAGTCGTAATATCTGTCGCAATGATAGAAATACTAGCTTTCAATCCTTCTATGGAATGATTTACACCTTGACGAATACGCAACGATGAGGGCAGTTCGCTAACAGCTCTTTCTAAATGAGCAGACGTATAAATGCCTTCTCTACCAAGTGCTTCTGTAAACCAGTAATAAAAATGCGTTCCGGGGTTTAGTCCCCAATCTTCCCACAATTTAGTAAATGCTTTTACACCTCTCCAAACTAATTTACTCCAATGAATTTCTCCATTATTTTCAGCAATGGCAATGGCAAATTCTCGTGCATTTTCATCGCCATCAATAAAATCTATAAAATTTTTGTTGGCGATAAGCTCTATCATTTTATTCGTTTTGAGTTTGGTTCGGTCGCCAAGAGAAGCCATATAAATTGTATTTATTGCTCCTACTGAAGTTCCTGCATAACCAAAAAAACGAATTCCCATTTGTTCCAAAATATGTACGTAGCCAATCAGCGCAATTCCCAAAACGCCTCCTCCTTCTTGTACCAAATCTACATATTGATTACCTTCATCATCTAAAACATCAGAAAAAATTTTGCGATGAACTCCTTTTTTTTTGAGTTGTTTGATAAGGTTGGTTATAATATAATGTTGAGTAAAATCTTCGGCAGTCATGTTTTTGCTTGAAAAAATGGTTGGTAAAATACCAAAAAGTACAAAGGTTTAATTCGAATTGATTTTAAATTTACAAATAAAATCTCATTTTGTTTCAAGAATTTAGATGTAATCTAAAGCAATAAAACTTAAAAATTTTAAAAATTTTCACTTTATTTATGTAAATTGATTTTACAAGGCATCATTATTCAAATGATTTATTTTTTACCTCAAATCCAATAATTACCTATGTATCACAAATCAATAATCTTTAGTGTTTTATTATTTTTTATCTCCTCTACTTTTATGATAGCATTTGCTCAAAATTCAGAAAAAGAGCAACGAGTTGCCGTTTTTAAAAATGGAACAGGTTTTTTCTTCAATCCAATGACTCTGAAAGCTGAAAAGGAAGGAGAACAAAAAGGAAAATTTATCATCAAATCTTTACCTCAAGCTCTCTTCGGAACGTTTTGGTTTTATACCAACGGAAAACCTATCAGTAGTCTGAAAAGCTATGAAAGCGAAGAAGAAACAGATTCTCAAAAAGCAACAAACCTTCCTGAAATGCTTTATGCAAACAAGGGAAAAAATGTAGAACTAACTTTGAAATATGGATCTGAAAATAGTACCGAAATTGTAGGCAAAATTCAAGATGTAAACCTCTCTAGTGGAATGATTTTTTTGGAAACGACAAAACCAAAAGTAGGTTTTGTGTCAGTTTTGATGAACGAAATAAAGTCAATTTCTTTTTCTACAAAACCAAATACAGACTATTCGCCTCTCAAAAATCAGCGAATTATCGAAGTAGAAATAGATAAAGCAACTTCACAAGAAAATGTAGAAATGGCATATTTACAGCGTGGAATTGGTTGGTTGCCGTCTTATTTGGTTCATTTGAAAGACGACAAAAAAGCTCAAATTGTACTACGTGCCGAGCTGGTAAACGATGCCGAAGACATCAAAGATGCGACACTTAGTTTGGTGGTGGGAGTTCCAAATTTTAAATATGATAAGTTGGTTTCTCCTTTTGTTTCTAATCAGAATTTAGAATCATTTTTGAATCAATTAAATGGTTCTACGAATGATTTGAGATATGCAAGGCAAAATATGGCAATGTCGAATATGATTACAACACAATCTATGAGTTATGAATCTATGGATGTGTATGGAGGTGGAGGAAATGTTGCCGAAGTAGAAACTCAATCACAAGAAGATTTATTTTTTTACACTAAAAAAGGGGTTTCACTTCCAAAAGGTGGACGAGCTTTGTATTC
>DAIUBX010000072.1:8606-9539 GCA_036846465.1 Bernardetia sp. | reverse complement strand
CAAAACAACAGCGATGCTCATGGATATTGATTCAAAAGAAATTTTTTATGACAAACTTACTTATGTTCATATTCAAATTCCACTTTTTGATAAAGAAGAACACGAATTAGAAACCTTAGAAGACAAATGGTTTTTTGTGATGAGAAATTTACAACGCTTTCAAAACCGTCCTGATGCACTTCAAGAACGTATTTTTGATAAAGTTTTTAAGACTGCCGAACTTGCCAAGTTCACTAAAAAAGATAGAATCGCATACGAAGACAGTTTGAAATATTATAGAGATTTACATAATAGTTTGAATTATGCTAGAGAAGAAGGTTTAGAAAAGGGAATTGAAAAGGGAGAAAAGCAAAAAGCTATAAAGGTTGTTGAAAAGTCTGTACAAGAAGGTTTATCATTTAACATTATTTCTACTATTACAGGATTATCTATTGAAGAAATTAAAGAGATTGCTAATTCATTAGGGAAATAAATCAAAAAAATATGTCCACACCAAAATACATAGATAGTTTTGTTGTTTTAAGTAAAACAGAATTATCAAAACTAAGCCAAAAAGATAGAATGGAATATAAAGACAGTTTGAAATACTACAGAGATTTACATAATAGTTTGAATTATACTAGAGAAGAAGGCTTTGAAAAAGGAGAAGAAAAAGTTATCATAAAAGGAATTGAACAGGGAGAGAAACAAAAAGCAGTAGAAATTGCTAAAAACTTATTATCTATAAGATTATCAATTGAAGAAATTTCTACTATTACAGGCTTATCTGTCAAAGAAATACAACAAATAATTAATTCATTATAAAAATAATTCGAACTTATAGCAGTTCAAATAGGTTTAAAGTAAGTACACTCACTAAAAATAAATTCAAAAATTATGTCAGGCAAAAAAAAAGAAATTCAAAAATCAGTCAGTATCAAAAATCGTAAGGCT
>DAIUBX010000072.1:0-8596 GCA_036846465.1 Bernardetia sp. | reverse complement strand
TTAGCTACGCTGAATAAAGTAGTTCTAAGTTTATTGTAAAAAAATTGCTGATTCACTAAAAAATAAAATAATTCGAACTTATAGACCATCAAATAAGTTAGATAGTACAGATTAATTCAAGCGTCGATGTTTGAATTTTAAACAAAAAAATATATGTCAGGCAAAAAGAAAGAAATACAAAAATCAGTCAGTATCAAAAATCGTAAGGCTTCTCACGAATATCATTTTATAGACATTTATCAAGCTGGAGTAGTTTTGCAGGGAACTGAAATCAAATCTATTCGAATGGGAAAAGTTACGATAAGTGATGCCTTTTGTTTGTTTATCGGAAATGAATTGTTTTTGCGTAACCTTCATATTTCGCAGTATGATATGGGAAATGTACACAATCACGAAGAAAAAGCAGATAGAAAATTACTTTTAAAGCGAAAAGAACTCAAAAAACTTCAATACGATGCTCAAGATGTAGGTCTGACAATTATTCCAACAAAAGTATATGTCAATGATAGAGGACTTGCAAAAATAGAAATTGCTCTTGCAAAAGGTAAAAAACTCTATGACAAACGCCAAGACATGAAAGCAAAAGATGCTAAAAGAGAACTTGATCGATTCTAAACAGTAACCAGTTATCAGCAAGTAGTTACCAGTTAATTTCAAATAGATTTTTGAAAACGCCAAAAGCTTTTTTTCACTTGAACAGGGTTTTAACCCTGTTTTTTCTTATATCTTTATGAATAAACAACCTATTTTGGATTTATTAGAAAATTATCAAACTTCATTTTCAGAAGAGATTGATTTTCATAAACAGGTGATTGATTTTATTACCCAAAATGATGATTTTGCTTTGCGTTCTAATCTAACAGGACAACTTACAGGTTCGGCTTGGGTTGTCAATAAAGAACGCACAAAAGCACTTTTGATTCATCATAAAAAACTCAATAAATGGCTACAAATTGGTGGACACATAGAAGATAGCGACCAAACGATTGAAGAAACTATTTTGAGAGAAATAAAAGAAGAAAGTGGTCTTAAAACTTTGAAACTACTTTCTTCTTCTATCTATGATATTGATATTCATACCATTCCTCAAAAAAAGGAAATTGCAGAGCATTTACATTTTGACATTCGTTTGATTATAGAAGCCGATGAAAATGAAGCATTACTTCCTCAAAATGAAGAAATTTTAGATATTAAATGGTATGATTTACATAAAGTTCAAAATTTAGCAGAATCAACTACTTCTATCGACCAATCTATGAAAAGAATGGTTGATAAAATGAAAGATTTATAAGTTAGATTACCTCAAAATAGCCTGTATTTTCATCGTTCTGATAGGTTTTCTAGGGTCATTACAGATGACTGTCAGCGAACGAATATATGTTCCTTTGTCTTCTGGAGATTGAAAAACAACTTTCACAGTGACATTACTATGAGGCGCAATTTCGTTCCATTCAGCTTTTTCTGTCATCAATTTGCAGCCATAGCCTTCTATTATCCTATGGACTTTTAAAGGCATATTACTTGTATTTTTTAACAAAAAAGTAGCTTCTAAAGAATCTTTTCCTTCTAAATTTTTGAGATAATGACTTCCTAAATTTATGTAATCATCTTCTATTTTAAGCTCTGGGTAGGCTTCTAACATTTCAGCATTCAACGTAGGAAAATATTCTTCTACATTAGCCGTTACCTTGAATGTTAATTTTGCGTTTTTTTTGTTTTGCTCTCCAAAAAGCGTTACCACATCTTCCACATAGCCAAAATCATTTTTCAAAACTGGATCATAAATCACATAAATAGCACTCGTTTCACCAGACTTTAAAATATGTGTGGAATCAAAACGAACTTGTAAGTGTTCTGACATTTCCATTTTTCCTGTAAAAACAAAATCTTCTTCACTAGAGTTATAAAAATCAAACTTTTTAGTAATCGGAATTTTATTCAACACATTTCCAAAATGAAGGTATTTGGTACGTGTTCGTATTTTTGGTGTTTTTTCTAAAGCGTATTTAAAATCTCTTTCTTTGTCTAAAATGGGTTGTAATTGCCCTTTCAACATTAATATTTGTGTACCTGCTTTGTCAGTTTTTACGGTAAAAACTTTAACAAAAGTACCATAATTATAAGGTAAAAAAACTAATTCAATAAAAGTACGTTCATCTTTTGAAATACTTTTTTCTGTATTATCATTTGAGAACGTACAAGCACAATCGGTTGAAATATCTAAGATTTTGATTTCATCTTCGGAAGTATTTTTGAAATAAAAGCGATGAATGAGTGTATCTTGAAATTCTATTTTTCCAAAATCAAACTCTGTTTCTTCAAAATCCAACGTAGAATTTTGAGCATAACCTACTGTAAGTAAGAAACTAACAAATAAAAAAGAGAGAAATATTTTTTTTAATGCAAACTGAATTTTGTACATAGCTGATTACTTATTAACTTGTCTTTATAAAATGAGTATAAATTATTTTTTCTAAGAAAAAGAATAGAAATATAAATTAAAAATTATGTTGGTAGTTTGATGTATCAAACTGGATAGTATTTTTAGAATATATTCTTTGAAATCAAAGAAACTAGAGAAAACGATGTTCTTCCAAAGCAAAATTATGGATTCGACTACAAAAGTAACAAAAAACAACTTTGAAGGTGCTAATTTTTTATTGGTAAGTTGGGTAGATATGGTAGCCAATTTTTCACTTCCTGAAGATAAAAATATAGAAATTTTCACGCTTTTAGGCACTCAATACAAAGAAAGTACTCGGTATTATCACAATTGGAATCATATAAAAGCGATGATTAAAGGTTTAGATAATTATCCAGAGGAAATAAATGATCGCCTTTCTATTGAACTAGCAATTTGGTTTCATGACGCTATCTATGTGCCTCTCCGAAAAGACAACGAAAGCAGGAGCGCAAAATTCTTTTATGAACAGTTATCAACGTATTTACCTATCGAAAGAGTCCGAAAAGTCATGACTTATATTGAAGCTACTAAAAGTCATGCTAAAACAACAGATAGAGATTTACAACTTCTTCTAGATTTAGATTTGGCTATTTTGGGACAACCCTCAACAGTTTATCAAAAATACTCAAAAAATATAAGAGAAGAATTTGGATATGCTCCAGATATCCTCTATAAAATAGGTAGAAAAAGAGTTTTGAAAAAGTTTTTAGACTTATCAAGTATCTATCAAACTTCATTTTTTAGAGAGCAATTAGAAGAACAAGCCAGAGAAAATATTAGAGTAGAATTGGAGAGTTTGTAAGCTCAATCAAGTAAAAATTGATTTATTTCAACCTGTATTATCTAAGAATAGTACAGGTTTTTTTTATGCTTTTCGCCATTTATTTCCAAAAAAATCTGTGCCTTGAATCTCTTAAAAGGAATTTTTGAGCATTTATAAACACTATATAATTTAGTTTGAATTGAAGTATTCTAAGTTTTTATAAAAGAATAAAAAGATAGTTATTAGAAGGTATGGATAACTGATACAAAAGTCTATTTTTTTACCGAAAAACAAAGATTTAAGGTAACCTTTACATGGTGCTTTCTCGTTTAACAAAGTAACGACATTAATTATAAATCACAATCAATCTACATCTATATAAAATACTACTACTTATTATTTAATCAAAAAATTATGAAAAAGACGATTTACTTTACACTTATTCTATTGGGTAGCGTCTTTAGCTTTACTAATTTTGCTTATGCTCAACACGAAGGTTTGGACTGGTTTGCCAATGGCGAACGCCACAAACAACAAGCTCGTTATGATTTGGCTTTGCAAGAATATGATAAAGCTGTTCAAAGAGAGCCAAGCAATCATCTTTATATTTTCTCAAAAGCACAATGTGAATATCAACTCAAAAAGCCAAAAGAAGCTGCACAATCATTGAGTTATGTTATTCGTCTGAATAGCAATTATTCCCCCGCTTATGCTTTACTTGCCAAAATTTATTCAGACCAAAACGATAATGCAAAAGCTGCTCAACTTTATGATATTGCAGCTCGTTATGAGCAAGAAAAAGACAAGAAACAATTTTATCGCTTTTTTGTAATCAAACAAAACTTAGCTGAAAAAAACTGGACAACAGCATTTGAGAAAATTAAGATTACAAAAACTGAGTTTCCTGAAAATCTTGAACTTTATTATTTAGAAGCACAAGTAGCAAATTATTTGACCAAGTACAGAGAAGCAATTGAAGCCATTGAAACTATTGAATCAAAAATTTCAACTTTACACCCTAGCGAAAATGCTCGTTATTATTATCAAAAAGGATATGCCTATTATCACTTAGATAATTTTGAACTTGCTTTCAAAACGTGGTCAAAGGCAAATTACGGTAATTTTAAAACTAAGCTTGAAGATTTTTCTCCAGCTCGTTATGCCTATTTAGCAGAGGCTTACGTGGAAGTACGTCAGTTTAATGAAGCACAAGCTTATGCACAAAAAGCATTAAAAATAGACCCAAATAATGCTAGTGCTTATTTTACACTTGCTAATTTACAAGATAGTAAAGCAACAGCAAATGTAGATAAAACACTAGAACTCTATTACAAATCAGCTCAATTTGAGAAAGATTTGAAACGTAGCGCACAGATTTATGAGCAAGTTGCACAATTAGAACTTTCTAAAAATGATTATGAAAAAGCTCTACAAGCCTCAAAAAATGGTTTGACATTTAATTCTGCAAATAAAAATTTACTTTATTTGAATGGATTAGCTCTTTTTCATCTTCACAAACATCAAGAAGCTGCTGATGCACTTCAAAAAGCTCTTGCTCAAATGAGAGATCCTATTGAACATTCTCGTTGTATGTTTTTGTTGGGATTGGTTTATCGCAATGGAGGCAAGTTAGACCTTGCTCGTAGAGCATTTGCAAACGTACAAGTACAACCCTTCAAAATTGCTGCAACCAGTGAAACTAAACTGATACAACAAGCTCAAGGCGAAGAAGAATTATAAGATAAATTTCACTTACTACTTTATTTCTTTCAGAGTCATTTTTTACAAAAAAATCTTTTTGATTTTAATGTAGAAAATGGCTTTTTTTGTGCCTTTAACTAAACTGTATCTAAAGACATATTGAACAAAAAAAACTGTTCAGAGTAATACTTTCTTAGATTTATGTTGTAGCTTTATTTATGTAAAATATACAACAAAAACATTTTTTGAGGGACATATCTCAAATTTCATATTGATTTATAATAGAAAATGAAAATAAAGATTGATAAGTTTATTTTGGCAATAATTAGTGTAATCATAATTGCCTATTTTTTACCTCAATGGGGAAGCAAAACAAGCCCTATACCTCTTGACATAATTGGAAGTATTGGTGTTGCACTGATTTTTTTCTTTTATGGATTAAAATTAAGTCCTGCAAAACTAAAAAATGGCTTAAAAAATTGGAAACTACATGTTTTGGTACAGCTTTCTACATTTCTTGTTTTTCCAATTATTGTACTGTTATTTTATCCATTTATTGACACCGAACAAGGTCAAACGTTATGGTTATCTTTATTCTTTTTAGCTGCATTGCCCTCAACAGTATCTTCTTCTGTGGTAATGGTTTCGATGGCAAAAGGAAATATTCCAGCAGCTATATTCAATGCAAGTATTTCAGGATTGATAGGTATTGTCATTACGCCACTTTGGATGGGATTATTTTTGACACAAGAAAACACCGATTTTAGTTTGGGAGTCATTTACATTAAACTTTTTACAGAAATACTTATTCCAGTTATTATGGGATTTGCGCTGCAAAAATATCTAGGAAAGTATGCAATGAAATATCAAAAACAGTTAGCTACTTTCGATAAATCTGTTATTCTATTGATTATATACAGAAGTTTTTCAGAATCATTTGAAGAGAATGTATTTGGTTCGTTGCAATTAAAAGACCTTTTTATTATTGCCTTAGCTGTAATTCTGCTATTTTATTTTATGTATTATTTGACTGGATACCTTGCCAAAAAATTAAAATTTAATCAGGAAGATAGCATTACAGCACAATTTTGTGGAACGAAAAAATCATTAGTACACGGCACAATATTTTCTAAAATTTTATTTCCTGCCACTTATCCAGTAGGATTAATATTATTGCCACTCATGTTATTTCACGCCTTACAACTATTTATAATCAGTATAATAGCTTCAAAATTAGCAAAACGGATAGATAGATGAATAGATTGCCACTTGATTTATCAAATTAGTTTCACTAAATTTTTCTTGTTTGCAAACATAAATCCTAACAAAAACAAAATAGTTATTCTTCTTAATATTCAAACGATTTATTCAAATCCTCAAAATTGATTTCTCTATCTAAAATACTATTTAATTCAGTCCTTGAAAGAAGTCCTATTTTGCCATCTCTTTCTGTTACTTCTCGCTCATATATTTCTGTCAGTATTTCAACATAGTGGGTTGGTAAATATTTTTTGTGAGTGGAAAGTTGGTTTTCTATATTTTCTTTAAAATCTCCGTCCATAATCGAACTTTCACCACGCAGTTTTACTACACAGCCCAACAGTTGTCTGAAAATAAAATCCTCTAAGTTTTTTGCTAGAATAGTTACTTTGTTTGCATCAGGAAAAACTAAAACTATTGATGACATTTGTTTTTCTTTATTAAAATAAAAGCAGTACAAATCTCCAACTCCTGTTTGTGCAAATGGTACAAAACTAGTGCGAAATTCTTTTTTAGTTTGTGGATAACTATCTTCATCTAAAAAATAGTCCATTTCTTCAATAATCTCTTCCACCGAAATAGCTTCAAAATCATGTCCAAATAATAGTAATGGAGGATTTTCTTTTAGTTTGTAAAATTCATTCTGATACCAATCAGGACTAGCTACACCCCAATCTAACATATTATCTTTCAAAAGTGTATAATAAATATCAGGATAAATAAAATTATATTTATTTTCTAGTTTTTTTGCTATTTCTAAATTCATTGTGATTATTTTTAGTTATTTTTAAAATTATTTTTTCTTTAATTGAAACTTAGTGATATAAAAAGTCAAGCAAATTACTATTATTTTGCTTTAAATTAGCAATTAGTTTTAGAATAATTTTGTAAATTGTATGTGTAGTTTTGTTGTTGGTAAACATAATGGCAAGCCGAGATTAAAGACACAACAACTACGTGTTTTTATTTTTCAATGATTAACATTTTTTAATAAAAACTTTTTAAATTAGAGGGTGATAAAAATAAGTTTTGGGTATAAAGAAGTAAAGACAGACACTTTTATCTGTTTAATTTTCTTAAACTCAACATTCAAATCATTTTTTATGAAAAATATTCGTTTTTTTACTCGTTCCCTTGTTTTTGGTCTTCTTGTTTTGACAGTAGGCATTTTTGCAGCTTTTTCTCCCCTTGCAGATGCGACCAAATGGAAGGTAGATGATGCTCACAGCACAGTAAGTTTTGCTATTGACCATGGATTTGTTCCTACGACAGGACGTTTTGATAAATTTAAAGGAGATTTAAGTTTTTCTCCAGAAAATTTAGCTGACAGTAAAGCAGATTTTACGATTGATATCAATAGCGTAAATACAAAAGAGCCAAAGCGTGATACTCATTTGAAGTCAGAAGATTTTTTCAATGCAAAATTATATCCTTCTATGCGTTTTGTGTCTTCAAAATTCACGAAAGTAGATGACAAAAATTATGTTGCTCACGGAAAACTCACTATCAGAAACGTAACCAAAGACATCGAATTACCTTTTAAAGTTTTGGGAGTAGGACAACATCCAGCCAAAAAAGGAACTACTGTAATGGGTATAAAAGCAAAAACGACTATTGACCGTACAGATTATGAAGTCGGAACAGGAAGCTGGGCAGCAACGGCAATCGTAGGCGATGAAGTAGAAATTACAATTATTATGGAATTACATAATTAAGAGCAATCAATTAGAAGTAATCAAGAAACTAAAATTCAACCAATTATAAAAAAGACATTTTAAAGAAATTCAAGACTGTATTATCTTTCCCCTAACTGAAAAAAGCATTGTTTGTATAAATAATGCCCCCAGCCGTAACTCGGTAAATTGCCGTCGCTTGGCTTTGCCGAGTGACTTATGTGTATTCGGCATCCTGTCGTGTATTTGTATTTGATATTACTTAGCAACACAACTTTCAATTCAAAGCTAACCCCCTTATTTCCAATTAGAAAGGAATAAAAAGTATTGATTTTCTAAAAAAATCTAAATTCTTCTCAAGGAATCTAAAATTCTTCCTATCTACAAAAATATTTCTTATAAAAAAAGGATTTTTCAAAAATTTTTTCTACCTTTGTTGATTGTTACTCCAAATCCAAACCTGCATCGCCCATGTCGTTCCAAAAGAACAGAAAGCTAAAAAACGATTTCAAGCGAATTACTATCAGCTTGGCATCTCCAGAATCTATTCTTAATAGTTCGTTCGGAGAAGTTACTCAACCAGAAACGATTAATTATCGTACCTACAAACCCGAAATGGGAGGTCTTTTCTGTGAGCGTATCTTCGGTCCTGTAAAAGACTGGGAGTGTCATTGTGGAAAGTACAAGCGAATTCGCTATAAAGGAATTATCTGCGACCGTTGTGGCGTAGAAGTA
>DAIUBX010000071.1:8284-9540 GCA_036846465.1 Bernardetia sp. | reverse complement strand
TTGAATCAAAAATGGTAAAAATGGGTTATTGAGTTTATCTAAAGCATTACAAAATAAAAATACTCTACCTACAAACAGTTTTTAAAAAGTAGCCATTTGATTTATCAGATGAAATTTACTGGTTACTGTTTTACTGATAACTGATAACTGAAATTATGGTTTATCCCGAAAATATAGAAATAAAATTAGGATTTGATAAAGTCCGTGAACTTTTAGCTGACCAATGTCAAGGCATTTTGGGAAGGCAACTTATAGATAAAATGGAGTTTCATAATGATTATGAAACCATTGCTAGTCTGACAGAACAAACAGCCGAATTTAAGAAACTCATAGAAACAGGACAAAGCCCACCAGAAAGTTATTATTTTGATGTTTCGGCATATCTTGCAAAGGCTTCCATTGTAAATAATTTTCTCTCTGAAGAAGAATTTTATGATGTAAAACGCTCTTTAGATACATTGTATCAGACTTTGAGAGTAATCAGAAGACAGCCAAAAGAAGAATTTCCACGTCTTCAATCTATGTGTCAAGATATAGAAGTTCCTTATGAAGTCATTCAAGATATAGAACGAGTTATTGATGATAAAGGACAAATGAGAAGTAATGCTTCTCCAGAACTGCAAAAAATCCGTCAAGCCATTGTCAGAACACAGGTTACACTTCGTAAAAAATTAGCTACGATTGTAGAAGAACTCCGAAAAAATGATTATTTGCGCTCAGATGTCGATACGACAGTTAGAGAAGGCAGAATGGTTGTTCCTATCAAAACAGAATATCGCAAACAGTTAAAAGGAATTGTTCACGATACATCTTCAACAGGACAAACTATTTTTATAGAACCTGAAGCAATCGTAGATTTGAATAATGATATTAAACAGTTTATGCACCAAGAGCGATTCGAAATTGTGCGTATTCTGACAGACCTTACGACATTTTTACGCCCTCATTTATATACATTAAAATATGCGTATGAATTTTTGGCACAAGTAGATTTTATTCGTGCAAAGGCTCGTTTTGCTATAAAATTAAATGCTATCCATCCTATTTTTGAAAAACGTGCTTTGATAGATTGGCAAAATGCCTATCATCCTCTACTTTATTTATCGTATAAAAAACAAGGAAAAACGGTTCTTCCTAACACCTTATTTTTAGATGGAAATCAACGAATTTTACTTATTTCAGGGCCTAACGCAGGTGGTAAATCAGTTCTTTTGAAAACAGTTGGTTTATTACAATATATGTTTCAAACGGGTTTA
>DAIUBX010000071.1:0-8274 GCA_036846465.1 Bernardetia sp. | reverse complement strand
CCAGTTCAAGAAGGTTCGAAAGTCGGAATTTTTGACCAACTTTTCATAGACATAGGTGACGAACAATCGATTGATAATGACCTAAGTACATACAGTTCGCATCTCTATAATATGAAAAAATTTCTTATTACAGGGAATAAACGAACACTTGCTTTAATAGATGAATTTGGAACAGGAACAGAGCCACAAGTAGGCGCATCAATCGCAGAAGCCATTTTAGAAGAATTTGAAAAGCAGAGAATGTATGCTGTCATTACTACGCACTATGCGAATTTGAAATTTATGGCAGAAAAATCGCAATTTATTGTCAATGGGGCAATGCGTTATGATGTTGATAAATTAGAACCTTTATTTAAACTAGAAATAGGAAAACCGGGGAGTTCGTTTGCGCTAGAAATTGCTAAAAAAATAGGTTTGCCTTCTGATGTAATTAAATCAGCGCAGTCAAAACTAGGTGGCGAACAGATAGAAATTGAAAGGCTTTTAAGACAACTAGAAAAACAACGTTCGAATTTGGATAGAGAACAAACTTCGCTAAGAAAACAAGGCTTAGAAGTAGATAAATTGCTTAGAGAAAATCAAGTATTGAAAGATGATTTGAAGAAAAATAAGCAAAAATACATGCAAGAAGCTAAAAACGAAGCACAGGCTTTACTTCAAAAAGCAAATCAACGCATCGAGAATACTATTCGAACAATCAAAGAACAACAAGCTGACAAACAAACTACAAAAGTAGCAAGAAAAGATTTGGATAGCCTTCAAGACGAACTCAATAAAGTAGAATACGAATCAACAGAAAAAGAAACTCCTAAAAACGATGAGGAAATGATTCGTTACGTGGACACCGAAATAAAACAAGGCGATTTTGTGCAAATAAAAGGACAAACGGCTGTAGCAGAGGTTCTTTCGATAAAAAATAAAGATGCTTTGCTTCGTATTGGTTCTCTCAAAACGACTGTTAAAATGAATCGTTTGCAGAAAGTAGATGAAAAAATCCTTCCTACTTCCATCACAGGAAACATGAATAGTTCTAATTTAGGTTCAAGTTCAGGATTAAATACAGGTTCTACACTTCATAATAAAGTTTTACATTTTAGTCCAGATTTGGATGTACGTGGCAAACGTGCTGAAGAAGTGAATCCGATAGTCACGGCATTTATGGATGATGCTGTAATGCTTTCTCAAAAAAGCCTTCGCATACTACACGGAAAAGGTGAAGGTGTTTTGCGTCAAGTAGTTAGAGATGCGCTTCGTCAGTATTCACAGGTTCAGAGTATAAAAGATGAACATGCTGATAGAGGTGGTGCAGGAATTACGCTTGTGGAACTGAAATAACACCAATTATTTAGCTTCCCTTTTACAGCTACAAGATAGAATCTTGCACCTACCTATTCTGTTAGTATATGCTAACGAAAAAAGGCATCCAAGTAACATGCCTGAACGAAAAATATCTAAGGAATAATTTAGAGTTTAAACTATTGATTATCAATTAGTTATTTTTTATTCTGTGCTGCCCTAAGTGTGAAAATAAGGTCAATCTTGTAATATTTTTCTGTTAAAAAAGTTATATGCGAAAGTCTTCACTATATTTTCCCACCTTCGTTGAGGCTTGGTAAAAAGAAAAAAAGTAAAGAATCCATATGATTTTCTTACCCAAAGTTAGTCAAAATGCCCAATTTTTCATTTGCCCCAAAAAAGGAGTGGAATGACTGTAAGATGATTTAGGGTTGTGTAATAACTTAAAGACAAAAAAAGACCTTTTACTTAACGAATTAAATAAAAGGTCTTTGAGTCAAAATTTAATTGAGAAACTATTGTTTTACAATCTTAACGACTTCTTTTCCTGTTTCAGTAGTTAGGCTTAAAATATAAACTCCAGCAGGTAAGTTTGTCAGAGAAAGTGTTTTCTCAATTACTTGTGAACTCGGAATTTCAATCGTTTTATTTATCAATTCTACTCCTTTTGTATCATAAAGTTGAAGAGAAACCTCTTGTGAATTTGGATAGAACATACGAATTGTAACATTATCTAAAGTAGGATTTGGATAAATACTTAATAAGCCTTTTTCGATAGAAATTGCATTTTCTCTAACTAAATAAATCACGTTTGAATAACTTTCTTCGCCAGTTGTAGAAACATCTTTCAAACGGTAATATGTTTTCTGTTGAGGTTCTGTATGCAAAAACTCATAATTTGAAGGTTTCTGATTTGGGTTTTGTCTATTTACTTCAAAAAACGTAATTCCATCTACTGATGCCTCTAAAGAGAAATATTCTACATCTTTTTCCATAGCAGTTTCCCAAAAAATTCTGTTTCCGTCTTTTTCTACTATTCCATCAAATAATTTGAGTTCGATAGGCAATAAATCAAATTCTTCAATGTAAAGAATTATATCATCTGCTTGAGAGCTTCCATTATAAGTTGCTCCTGTAAAGAATGCTTTTCCATCAATCTGAATATAATAGGTTGTTCCTGCTGTCATAGCAATTGTCGGAACTTCAGAGTACAACGAACTAGGAAGAGCTGCATTTGCATTATCATCACTACAAGCAAGTTGAGTAAGTACAGGAGTGGCAGGACAGGTAGCCGAATTGGGATAAATAGCAATTTCAGAATCAAAGAACCCTCCAGTTGCAGGGAAAGTTGCATCAGTTCCTTGAGCAATTCTTATCAAATAATCAGATGTTGTAGGAGCAGTAAAGGCAGTCCAAATAGATTGATCTACTTGATTAGTAGCACCTGTAAAACAAGAACCACCTGTTTCGCCTACTTCTAAAGTAGCGCATTCGTTTGTAAAAGGACCATTATTTCCTAAGAAAACAGGCTCGGCACTACAAAAATCATCATAAGTAGGGTTACTAATGGATATTGTTCCTAAAGAAACAGGGCAACCATTTTGGTCAGTAATTCGGACAGTATAAGTTCCTGTTGCAACTCCTACAAAATCTGCATCATTACCTAGTGCAACACTTTGAGTATAAGCCACAGCATTTCCTGCATCTAATAAATCTACAGTATAATTTGTAGTTGCACCACCCTCTCGGTCTTCTTGGAAACGAGGCAATCCACCTGTAATAGCAGTAATACTAAAATCTGAATCACAACCTGTAGGTAAAGTAGCCGTAATTTGAGGTAATAATTTTACTTCAAAAGGAGTCCAAAACGAACAGCTATTTACAAAAGATGGGTCTGGAGCACCTGCTACTCCAGTAGTTGCATAAATATTCCAAATTTGATTTGTTGCAAAAGCACTTCCATTATTGGTAATGGTAAGTTGGTTATTAGCTGCGCCACCTAATCCAGAAGTTACGTAATCACTTGTAGCAAGATTATCCAAAGCAAAGTTATTACGAATACCAAAAAGAGTATTAGGATTATCAGAATGGACAAAATAAAATCCTTCGCCTGTAAGTCCTCCAGTAGTAAAAGAATTATCTACTGCTCCTAGTGTAATAGCATCATCATAACAAATATAATTATTACCAAAATTAGTAGCTCCTGTACTAGAAAATACTTGGTTTCCAAAGAAGGCATCACAATCTACAATTTCACAGTTGGTAGGGTTGTTTCCTCCTATCTCACCAGCTGTAATATTAAAACCATTTCCTTGATTACCAAAATCATCTACCATCATCATATAGAACTGTCCTGCGATTACAGGTAATTCATTAGAATATACTTGACCTCCTGAACCTTCTGAGTCATTTGTTCCTAATGTGCTTAATCCTGTAGTTCCTGTAGTAGCTGAATAATTACATCGTATTGGTGCACCCATACCTGTATTATCTCCAGCTAAACAAGGTATATCTCCATAACTTGCAAAAGGGCCCCATATTGCAAAGTCATAATCGTTACTAGGTACAATAGGATTAATATCAAACGTAAAGTCTCCTGTTTCAGCTATTTCTAAGAAAAACCACTTGACATTATTGTATGCAGCACAACCATTATCTATACCTCCATTTTGAGTTCCTGCAGAACCTCCACCAGTTGGAAAGGCATAAGTAAGGTCTGTACAAAGAGGTACAGCACCAATACAATCAGCAGCAGCAGGGTCATCAGGTGTGGTACAAGAAATGGTAGAACTAAATCCATTTGCTCTACTAGCACCATCCGTTATGAAGCGTATTGTAATACAGCCTGATATATCTTGAGATTTTATGGTAAATGAACGTCCATTATCTCCATTATCAAAAACTAGATCGGCAGCTCCTGCTTGTGTATCCGAAAGCCAGACTTGTATATCATCACCTGTATTTAAGTCAATATTATCAAAGGTAAGTTGTAATGCTTGACCTGCTTCGGGACAAAGTGTAATTACTTGATCATAGTTATTAGGATAGTTGGCTGGATAAGTATCATGACTTGTAAATGTTCCTCCACAAATATTATTGGCACTTGGATCAGAAGTATCAAACATACAATTATCATCAATGTCTAATGTTATTTCATCTGTAAAACTACAGCTTCCACTTACCGTTGAAGTCCAACGTAACGTGTAAATTCCTGTAACAAGTCCACTTATTATAGCATTCGGATTCAAATTATTAGAAAAAGTAGGTGTGTTAGGTCCTGAAATAACTGTCCACTCCCCACCTGTCGCAGTTTGTGCATTTAGAGTAGCTTCTGTACCACAAACGATTCGGTCTGTTCCTGCTGAAAATAATGTACGAGTTAGATTACAAGTAGGATCAAGCGCATCTCTAAGCTCTATTTCTAAAGGAGAATTATTATTTACCAGTCCTGTTAGAGTTACTGTTTGAGGATTTGTTCCGTAGGCTTGTGTGGTTTGTAAAGCACCGTTTACATAGACTTCAAAAGTAGGAGAAGCTGAACCAATAGCATTAAAACCAATATTTAGATCATAAATAGTTGGGCTGCTTCCTGCACAATTATTTACTGTAAAATTATTAAATGCCCAACCACAAGCACAAGAAATTTCTGCTCTCCAACCTGCTCCAGTTATACTTCCATCAGCATCAAAACGTAAGGTAAGCGAACCATCTATGGCAGTTGAGGTAATTACTGGTGGAAGTGTCGTACCTGCAAAAGTTCCTAACAAAGGTGTCGCTACAGAGTTTCCATTAAATATTTCTAATCTATCACAACAAGCCTCAGTATTAAATTCTGTAAAAGTAATTGTAAC
This sequence comes from Bernardetia sp., assembly GCA_036846465.1. Lineage (GTDB taxonomy): Bacteria > Bacteroidota > Bacteroidia > Cytophagales > Bernardetiaceae > Bernardetia. The sequence goes on along the minus strand of DAIUBX010000071.1, from coordinate 3,127 downwards.
CTGTGCTCCTGCAGTAGCTGGAAAAATAGTAAGTGTTCCATCTCCATTATCAGCATAATTTCCAGCACTTCCACCTGAATCAAATAATGTAGATCCACAAGTAGTAATAGAAGAAGTACCAATAGGCATAAGTACACAATTGGCTATCGTAACTGCAACTGTATTAGAAGTAGAAGACAAACAACCTCCAGCACTTACAACTGCTTGATAAATTGTATTTACGGTAGGATTTACCACTCTTGTTGTATTGGTCGCTCCTACAATATTGGTAAAAGTAACACCTCCATTAGTAGATTGTTGCCATTGGATAGAGCCATTTTGTCCTGTTAGGTTTAATGTAACAGCTTCGCCACTACACACACTAGAAACAGAACTGGTAGCTGTTCCTCCTACCGTTGGACAAGGGCTAAAACAAGAAATGGCAATTTCAAAACCTGCTCTAATTGTATTACCATTAGAAGTAAATCGTAATGTAAGAGAGCCATCGGCTGCCGTAGAAGTAATAACTGCAGGTGAAATATTTCCAGATAAATCTGCTATTTGAGTTGCTCCTGTGGTATTTCCATCATATACTCTTAATCTATCGAAACCAGCTTCAGTATTGAATGAAGTAAATGTCAGACGTACAAAATTCCCTGCTACATCTGGGAAAATAGTAATTACTCTATCCTCACCATTACTGTAATTTCCAGCATCTCCTCCCGAATCAAATAAGGTACTGTTACAAGTAGTAACAGAAGTAGTACCCGTTGGAAATATAATACAGTTATCTACTATTACAGAAACAGTAGTAGAGTTAGAGGAAGTACAACTAGGAATGCTTACTACAGCACGATAAGTAGTATTTACACTAGGACTGACTATTTCTGTAGCTGTTGTAGCTCCTACAATATTACTAAATGTAACTCCTCCATCGGTAGATTCTTGCCATTGTATATTACCTGTTTGTCCTGTGAGATTTAAAGTAATATTTTGACCATTACATATACTTGCTACAGAACTTGTAGCTGTACCACCTACTGCTGGACAAGGATCAATACAAGAAATAGTAGATGCCCATCCAGCACGATTATTCGTTCCAGTAGAGATAAAACGAAAAGTAAGAGATCCATCAGCAGCAGTAGAGGTATATGAATTTGTATAAGCTCCTATATTACCAGAAATTACAACTAAGGAAGTTGCAGCAACACTATTTCCATCAAATATTTCCAAACTTGCATTGTTTCTAGTTCTAAAAAGAGTAAAATCAATCTGTATTTTATTCCCTGCTACAGATGGAAAAAAAGTATATACTAAGGTTTCATTGGGCGTATAATCTCCAGCACTTCCCCCAGAATCAAAGAAGTTAGTAGAACAAGTAGTAGAGCTACCATTACTCATATTCACTTGAGCATAAAGGGATTGCCAACTGAATAGGAAGGCAATAGAAAAACAAAGTATAAGTAATCGCATAGAAAGAGAGTTGAAAAGTAAATAAGAAAAGAGTCAAGTAAGATTGTGTCTTTTAAAAATCGTTAATAATTTGCAAAATGCTAATTTTATTTGGATTTAAAAGCATTGATGTATGAATTTTATTGATTTTATACTTTTTATCCAAACATTTTACCTAAAGATTCGCTGAGAAATTTTATAAAAACACATAGAGGGGTAATCAGTTTATTATAATACAGCTTGAGCATTTGCTTACTTGCTCAAATTTATCGAACTTTGAGTGAGTGATAAATCAAAAAAATCTAATTTGTAAATTAAATCTCTCAAACCATAAGTTGCTTACAAATTACATTCGTAATTTCTAATTCGTAATTATCCCTATGTTAGACATTATCCGTTTGCTTCCCGAATCACTTGCCAATCAAATTGCTGCTGGAGAAGTTGTTCAACGTCCTGCTTCTGTGGTAAAAGAAATGCTGGAAAATTCCGTTGATGCAGAAGCAACTACTATCGAACTTGTCTTGCAAGATGCAGGAAAAATCTTGATTCAAGTAATTGATAATGGAAAAGGAATGTCTGAAACCGATGCTAGAATGTGTTTTGAAAGACATGCTACTTCCAAAATACTTACACAAGATGATTTGTATAATATCCGAACTTTTGGTTTTAGAGGAGAGGCTATGGCTTCGATTGCAGCCGTTGCACAAGTAGAACTTCGTACAAGACAAGAAGACCAAGAAGTAGGAACGCTGATTTATATTGAAGGTTCGGAAGTCAAGAAACACGAACCGACAGCCACACAACAAGGAACTTCTTTAGCAGTCAAGAATCTATTTTTTAATACTCCTGCACGTCGAAAATTTTTAAAATCAAATTCGGTGGAGTTGCGTCATATTACACAAGAATTTGAACGAGTTGCACTGGCAAATCCTCATATAAATTTTTCTATGCACCACAACGGACAAGAAGTTTATAATCTCAAAGAGGGAAAACTTGCCAAAAGAATTGTAGCTATGTTTGGAAAAGGCTATCAATCCAATCTTTTGACGTGCCAAGAAGATGTAGAAACAATACAACTTTTGGGATATGTAGGCAAACCACAAGCTGCCAAAAAAACAAAAGGAAATCAGTATTTTTTTGTAAATAATCGCTTTATAAAAAGTGGTTATTTGCACCACGCAGTCATGACAGCTTATGAAGGACTTTTGCCAAAAAACGCTCATCCTTTTTATGTTTTGTTTATAGAAATTGACCCTAAAAAAATTGATATAAATGTACACCCAACCAAAACAGAAATAAAATTTGATGACGAAAGAACGGTTTATGTAGTCGTTCAATCGGCAGTCAAACAGGCTTTGGGAGTTTCTCAAGTGGTTTCTCCTTTAGATTTTGATACAGATGCAAATTTTTTAAATCCTGCAAATTATCGTAATAATATCGTTGGTGGAGACACCAACAATGGCGAAAGCTATTCAGATGATGAAGATAAGGAAGAAGAACCAAGAACATTTTTTTCTGATTTTTCGAAGTATGATGATGTTGGTGGAGACACCAATAACGGCAAAGAAAATAAAGACTTTATAGGCAGGTACGACAAAGACGAAAACAAAGGAATGTATGGAAATTATATCAATGAACCATTTAATAGAAATAAAGATTTAAAAAAACAGGAGCGACCAGAACCCACAGAACGACA
>DAIUBX010000070.1:6784-9599 GCA_036846465.1 Bernardetia sp. | reverse complement strand
TCTTTAGACAAAAAATAGTTCCGTTGCTCGTGTCCCCACCATAGCCGTCAAGCTAAGAAAATTGTGCTGTATTTTTCCCATTATCAACGTCTATTTTCTTCGAAAATACACGATTGCTAAGGGAGAAATGTACTATTTGTATTTATTTTACCTTAGCAATCGTCAGTTATCGAAGATAACAGGACGTTGATAATGGTAAAATAAATGATAGCTTGACGGACATGGTGTCCCCACGAGCGACTTAAAAAACCTTAACTTAATGACATTGTGCGTTCGCCTCCTCAAAGGCGAACGAAACGCTTCCTCAGAAGCGTGATTAACAAAACTACTTTTTCTTTTTCTTCTTCTTTTCCTCCTTAAATAAAGGGGCTGTATAGTCATTATACAGGTCAAATAAAAATTCTATTCGGCTCGTTTCATTGACAAAAGGCTGCGAACGATAACACAAATCGACGGCTTTATCCAATGCTTGATGAGCCTTTACCAACGCTGGAGGCATCGTAAGTGGGTCGTACAAATCGGCAAGACTACTGCCCTCAAAACTCAAACGAACATCTAACACTTTTTGTGCTTTCTCTTCTACTGATTTTTTGTGCTTCTCGCTGACCGTTTTGGGAAAAGGAAAATTATTGTAAACCATTTCATTTGAATAACGATAATCGCTTTTTATTCTTCCACACGTATATTTTACCCAAATCGTTTGCATAGCAGATTGTAAAATTCCAAAATGAAATAAAGTAGCTTTATCGATAGCACAACAACTATCACTTACAATAAAATCTTTATCAAAAAATCCCATTGGAATATAATTTCTATTTTCTGAAGAATGACGAGGAATTAAAACATATCTATTTTTTGGTTGTCTAGTTTCTCCAAAAAGAGTTGGAAAAGCAGCTAGTTTTTGTGTGGCTGTTCTGGTACTGTTTTCTCTAAGTTGTTTTACTTTTTCTACTCGTTCTTGTACGTGTTTTAGTTCTTTTAGTTCTTTTGGTAAAATAGTTTCTAACCACAAACACCACCGTTTTTTGTTATGTAAAAATTCATATGCACTAAGTAATGGTTTTATGAATTTTTCGGCTTTTGGTTCTACTTTTAAAAAGTCTTCTTTTTCTTCATCGGTAAATAAAAAAGTTCCTCCATCGTTGGGCATACTTCCAAAAGATATTTTAGGAATGGCTGATAAAGGCGTTTTTCTTTTTAAAATTACAATATCAACAGCATCAACCAAATACGGATTTATATTTTTTGCTGGAGTTTCGTGTGGTTCTCCTTTTATATCTTCATAATCATAGATAAATTTTTTGTTTGTATCAACGGCAGCAAACCCAATAATAACCACATGAACGGCTGCGTTTCCTCGTGCTTCATTACTCCAACTAAAAGTACGATGAGCAAAATGAATTTTGATATGATATTTTGTAAATAATTCGTTCCATAAAATCCCTACTTGTTCGCCTTGTGAAATAGAATTTGTCGAAACAAAAGCTACTTTTATTTCTGTTTTTTGGATAAAATCGGCAGCCTTGATATACCACGCACTCACATAATCCAACACTCCTGCTCCGTTTACGCCTCTACAAATCAATTCCATGTCTTTTTTCTGTTCTTTGGTTTGCAACTGCTTTCCATAAAACGGAGGATTTCCAAGAATAAAAGAAAGTTTTTGAGGAGAAATAAGGTTTTTCCAATCTATTTGTAATGCGTTGGTGTGTAAAATTTTGGCAGATTTACGGAGAGGCAAACGAGCAAAATATTGTCCGAACTCTTCCGAAATTTTGAGGTTCATTTGGTGGTCAATGAGCCAAAGAGCCACTTCTGCAATACGAGCAGCAAACTCATCGTATTCTATTCCAAAAAATTGGTCGACATCTACTTTTATGATTTCTTCAATCGAAAAAGCCATTTGTTTTCCATACAAAATCTTCAATACTTCCAATTCTAAAAGGCGAATTTCTCTATACGTAATAATCAAAAAATTGCCACACCCACACGCAGGGTCAAGAAAAGTAAGGGTAGATAATTTTTGATGAAATTCTTGTAATTTCTTTTTATTGTTCTTTATTTTCTCAAATTCGTTATATAATTCATCTAAAAACAACGGTTTTATGAGTTTCAGAATATTTTTTTCAGAGGTATAATGCGCTCCCAAATTTCGCCTTTCGACAGGATTCATGACCGATTGAAACATCGAACCAAAAATAGCAGGAGAAATTTTGCCCCAATCCAAGGCACTACACTCCAAAAGCATGACACGCATCTGTGAAGTAAAGGCTGCAATCGGCAAAAACTCTTCAAAAAGTTTTCCATTTACATACGGAAAAACGGCTAGTTGTTCGTCAAGCGAACTCTGTCTGTTTTCTCTAGGCGTGTTGAGCGTTTGAAAAAATTGAGCGAGCCAGAGCCCTAAATCGCTTCCGTCTTCATTGGTTTGGTTTTCTATAAGCTCTCTAAACGTATCTTTTTCAAAAATTCCTGTATCGTCGGCAAACAAACAAAAAAGCAAACGCACCAAAAAAACCTCTAAAGAATGTCCTTTGTAGCCACTTTTTTCTAATTCATCGTGTAGCTTACCCATCATTTCGGCAGCTTTTATATTTACAGGGTCTTGTTCTTTGAAGGTTCTTTTTTGATAACCAGCCACAAAACCGAATAATTTTACATTTTGATGAAGTTCGGAAAGCAAAAAATGATGTTCTGTATTTTCTTCTAAATCATAGAGTTTAAAATTTTCAAAATCAGAAACGAGAATATATTTTGGCAAATCGTGTTCCTCAATTCCGTGAAAATAATCAGTTGCTTGTTCGAAAGCAGCATC
>DAIUBX010000070.1:5526-6774 GCA_036846465.1 Bernardetia sp. | reverse complement strand
CCCTTTAGACTTGTGCTCCACGAGAAGCGTACCTTTCCAAAAAAGGTCTATAAAACCTTGTTTGTTGCCTAATTTTTTGACAGGCTCTTCAAAACTCGCCAAGCGACGGCGAGAAATTCCGAAGACATGAAAAAAATCATTCCAAAAACTATCTTTTTCAGCACGTTCACGGCTTTCACCTTCCCAGTTTTTAGAGAATTTTAGAGAACGGTCTTTTATTTCATTCCAACTTAAAGCCATTTTTTATTTTTTTTATGTAGTTATCACGCCATAATTAATCACGCTTCTGAGGAAGCGTTCTGTTCAGTTCTGAGGAACTGAACACACGTGCGTTCGCCTCCTCAGAGGCGAACGAAACGCTTCCTCAGAAGCGTGATTAATTTAAAAATACTCTCTATAATGTACCAAGTTAGATTTCATAACTTTATCAGAACTATAAAATTTAGCACTTGAATATTTATAGTCTTCAGGATATTTTACTAATTCTGCTTTTACTGGATTAGTATGAATGTAGTTTATTTTTTCTTCGCATACTTTTCTTGTGTAGAGATGCACACCATCAAAATTCTCTTCCCAAATTTGATATTTTTGTCCTTTTTCAAGACTTATAAATTTATGCAGCAATTTACTATTATTTTCTTTTAAATAGTTGATAATTTGTGTAGCAACATATTTTTTAAAATCTCGCATATATGCAGATACAGGACTTTCTTTTTTCTCTTCTTTATCAAACCAAATTACAAAATGAATATGATTACTCATCAAAACATAAGCTAATAATTTAGCATTGTATTTTTCGTTGTAAAAAGTAAAATTTTTCAGTATAATTTTACAAATTTCTTTGAGTATAATAATTTAGCATTGTATTTTTTATTATAAAAAGTAAAGTTATTTAGTATTATTTTACAAATTTCTTCATCTAAGAATAAATGTTCTTCTTTATTAAAAATACTCGTCGTAATAAAAAAGCAGTTAAAATCTGCAAATTGTGAATGGCGATAACGTGGCATAAACAAAGTAGTTAAGTTTAAAAATGATTAATTAATCACGCTTCTGAGGAAGCGTTCTGTTCAGTTCTGAGGAACTGAACACACGTGCGTTCGCCTCCTCAGAGGCGAACGAAACGCTTCCTCAGAAGCGTGATTGAGCAGAATCTAATTTTATTCTTCTAAATCTACAAACTTAAAACAAAAATACTCTATTTTAGAATTGACCTAAAAAAAATATCCTATATTTGTAACACTAAAA
>DAIUBX010000070.1:0-5516 GCA_036846465.1 Bernardetia sp. | reverse complement strand
TTTCGTTCGTTTCTTCGGTACTGCCCTATCGGGCTGACCTAAGTATGAAAATAAGGTCAATCTCGTAGGGCAGACTGACATAAACAGAATATTCTTCTGTTAAAAAAGTCATTTGCGAAAGTCCTAGTAATATTCAAAATTAAATCGCCACCACAACACGCTGCGAAAGATGCTGACCTTGAAGCGTTCCCGACTTCCATTTTGGAAATGAATTTAAAACTTTTCTAGCCTCTTGTTCACAACCTTGCGCTTCTATGTCCGTAATTTGTCCTTCGCTACTGACTACAAAAGCAATATATTTTGTTTCTTGATTAGAATTTGTAGTGATTTTACACGAATTTTCTTTATTCATTTCCGTTCTCAATACTTGCGCTACTTGTTCTAAAGACGCATTTTCAGGACTTGCATTTTCTTCTAAAATAGTAGTCGTGATAACCGTTCCATTTTTTGGAGTTGGTAAATCTACTTTTTGAGAAATGGAAGCCGTTAATCTTTCGGCAGTTTCCAAATCTTTACTTGTGATAGAATAAGCTAAATCTGTTTTGTTTTCAGCAGTATTTGCTAGTTCTGTATTAGAATTGTTTTGATTTGCCCAAAAAGCAATTCCCATAACACAGAACAAACAAATAGAAGCTGCCACAGAAAAATAGGGATTTGAGAAAGACATAAAAACGGTCTTTGTCTTCTCATTAGATTTACTGCTAGATTTACTATTTTCTACTTCATTCAGAATTGCATCAAAATTTTGATACGATTTGATTTTTTCTGATGAAATAGGTTTCTGATTGAAATTTATATCTTGATTTTTCATAATTTTTTTAATTTAAATACAAATACATTTTTGAACCACAGAGTTGAGAGAGAAAAGGCAAGAGAATGAAAATGTAATTTGAAATTAACTGATAACTGTTTACTGATAACTGGTAACTGATTCTTTTATTTTTTCTAGTATTCGGTAGGTTCTCATTTTGGCTGCGCTTTCGGTTGTTTCTAAAATAAAACCAATTTCTTTGAATGATTTGTCTTCAAAAAAGCGAAGTTCTATCATTTGCATGTCTTTGGTTGGTAATTTTTCTAATACTTTTGTTAATTGATTTATTCGTTCTTGTTGCCTTTCATCGGCTAATTCTTCTGAAAAGTTAGTTAGTTTTTTGGCAGTTTCTTCTCCTAGCGAATAAACAGGTATTCGTTTTTCTTTTCTATAATATTTCAAAAATTCATTTGATGCAATTCTGTATAACCAAGCCGAAAATGGAACTCCTTTATACTCAAATTTATGAATATTAGTAAGAGCTTTTATAAATGTTTGTGCCGTAAGGTCGGCTGCTAAGGCTTCATCATTTGCTTTTCTATACAAAAAACGAAAAATAGCTTCATAGTTTGCTTCGTAAAGGAATCTAAAATTTTTAGAATCTTTTTTTGTAGCTATAATTTGTTCTTCTTCGCTCATTGTTTTATTAGAATGTTGCAATGAATGTTTTGTTTCAGGTTGTATCAAATGAAATTATATCAGATAAAGATGAGAAATTTCTTTTGTTAAAAGAGCGTTAAATAAATTGCTAATTATATGGTATAATTAATTGATAATCAGTGATTTTAATTCGTAATTAGCTACGCTGCTTTGGCAGGTCGTAATTAATAATTCGTAATTATTTTCATTCTATTTACTCTTTACAAATAAAACCGTATTTTAGTCAAAAAGTAACATTTTTTCCTAATTTTTTAATTATCTATTTTTCCCGTGTCAAAAATTAACTTTATGAAATTCAATAATTCTATAACTTATTTACTGTTCATAATTTTACTCTTCATTTCTACACGTCTTTTTGCTCAAAATGCAGATAGTTTGGAAAATCAAGAAAATCTATCTACACCTCTGCATTTGACAAAAGAAAAACTAACAGAAGCAGACCTTGTTGAGACTACTTTTTCAGAAGAAACTCGTTTGGTTTCTGTAAGTCGTTCAGAAAAAGAACTCAAAGACATTCCTTCAACGGTTTATGTTGTTACACGAGAAGAAATTTTGGAAAATGGATATATTACGCTTGTTGATGTAATGAAGGCTGTCCCTTGGATAAAAGTTTCTCAACCAGGTTCAGGAGCTTTAGGTGAAATGTTTTTTATGCGTGGACAAATAGGAAATGAATATACCAAAATTTTGATAAATAATGTTCCTATTCAACCTGCTGTAAATGGTGGTCTTGCCATTGGATCGCAACTTCCTATTGCTCAAGCCGAACGAATAGAGATTGTTTATGGTCCTGCTTCGGCTGTTTATGGTGGAGATGCTGTGGCTGGAGTTATCAATATTATTACTCAAACTTCTGAAAAATCGGCGTATGCACAAGCCAATGCCTATTTTGGAACAGATAATTATAGACATGTAGATTTTTTGGCAGGAGGAAAAGCAGGAAGAGATAGAAATGTTTTGCAATACAGTATTTATGGAAATCTTAGCAAAAGAGATGATTTGCCTTTGGATAGAGAATCCGAAGCGTTTAATCCCTTTCCGACTTTTCTGAACTCCATTGCTGCACAAGACCCACAAACAAGAGAAATTTTGAGAAATTTTGCTATGAATTATCCTGATTCTTTTTTGAATTTTTTAGGACAACAAAGAGGATTATCTTCTTATGTTGGAACGCCTTTTCAAGCTACTGTCAATCAATTACCAGAGCAAAGTTATTTAATAGGTGTAAAATTCAATTATAGAAAATTACAAGTTTCGATAGATGAAATGTATAGCCGAAGACATAGCGTACTTGGGCGAACACCTGCTTTTTTTTCGTATGCAAATCCAGAAACTTACCTAGGAGAAACAACTCGTAGAACGCATGTTTCTTATCAGACAAGTAACAATAAATCTTCTTTTTTATTAAATGCTTCTTATTTGTATTATAGATTAGACGCAAACAGTTCGTTTGGAACAACCTATACCGTCGGAAGCTCTGTTGGACGTGCTTACAAATATGAAGGCTCTGATGACTTTTTCTTGGAAGGAATTTATACAAGAAAAATCAATCCAAATTTTGAACTCACAGGAGGTTTTGCAGGTATGCTTTCTGTTAATCTACCTGCTACAAATGACCTTGAAAAACCATTTGATGTAAATTTATATGATAGTATCAGAAATGGCAACTTCGAACCTGACCCACTACTAGGCGATTTTGGATACAATGGAAATATTTTTTTTAATGGGGGAGTTTTTCTTCAAGCCTATTATACAAACGATAAATGGGTCGGTATTTTGGGTGCTAGAATAGATAATCGTGTCAGAATTAGTAGAGTTAATTTGGATAGTGTATCTAGCGATTTGGCACTAAATCCTAGAGCTTCTGTTTTGTATAAAGTAAATCCTAAGCTATCCTTTAGAGTTTCTGGAGCGACGGCTTTTCGAGCTCCTTCTCCTTCTACTCAATTTGTTTCAATAGCATTGCCAGATTTTGATACAGACTCAGTTCTTTACCAACAAATTCCGAATCCAAATTTAAACCCTGAAACTTCTTTGACGGTAGAAACGGGATTTCGGTATTTCCCGACTAAAAATATTACGTTAGATGTTGTAGGTTATTTTACAGGAACTAGAAGTCCGATTGTAGGGCGTTTTGTTCCGATAGACAAAGATATTTATCCAAATGCCTCCTATTTTTCTGGAAACGCTAATGGAACTGCACGAGTTTTTATAAACGACGAAAATAGCCGTTCAGCTATTTATGGAATACAAGGAATACTAAAAATTAAAAATATAATACAACGTATTCATTTAGATACAGACTTATTTTTTAGTTATACAAAAGGAAGTGAAATTTTGCCTGATAATGGGGGAGATATAGATGCGTATCGAATGCAGCCTGATTTTATGGGACAATGGCGTATTTCTTTCCGTCCTTCCCCAAAATGGTATATCAATTTTCAAAATGTAATGATGAGTAGTTGGTACAGAAGAAATATAACTACGTTAGAACAATATCAAAAGAGTGATGCCAAAACAAATGGTTATTATACCTTAGATATGCTTGTTCGTCATTATTTCAATAAAAATGTAAGTGCTTATTGGAGAATGAATAATGTTTTTGATACAAAATATGGAGGTTTAGATGCAACAGGATTAGATGTAGATGCAATTTTTAATCCTCAACTTCGACGAAATATACAGGCTGGAGTTAGTTTTAGAATAAATTAAAGAAGTACATTGTTTCAAAAGTTTTTCAATGTTTTTTAATCGTTTTGCGTGTGTTCGTTTTAGCTTCGCTGAGGGTTTCACCGTTCTCAAAAACGAACAAAACGCTTCCTCAGAAGCGTGATTTATTTGCTTGAATCACGCTTATGAGGAAGCGATAAGTTCGTTACACAAAACAATTAAAAAAATATTGCAAAACTTTTGAAACAGTGTATTTACTCTACCACAAACTTATAATTCTGCATTCCGAAGTCTGTAACAAACTGAACTATATAAATTCCTTTTGCCATTCTTTGAGGTAAATCAATAGCAATTCCATCAAAAGTAGTTTTGAGAGTAGGATTAATGAGTACTTGTTGTCCCGTAATGCTTATTACTTGTAGGTTTTGAATAGAAGATGTATCTGTAATTCCTCTCAAATGAAGTTCTCCTCCTGCTCGGTTTGGGTTTGGATAGAGTGTAAAATGAAGGTTTGTAAAATTACGTTCTACACTTACAACTTTGGGAAGCATTGTTTTTCCATTATAATCTACTTGTTTGAGTCTATAATAAGCCGTTCCAGACCAATATTCTTCATCTACAAATTCATAAGAAACTTTATTGCTAGTTGTTCCTCGTCCTTCTACAAAAGTAAGGTCTTTAAAATCTGTTCCGTTTGTACTCCGTTGTACATAAAAACCTTTGTTATCCCGTTCGCTTACGGTCTGCCAATCTACCAAAACACTATTATCTGAATAATGACGAGCATTAAAATCTAGTAAAGTAATTGGTAAAAGAATATCATCACAAAATACAGTTATTTGTTCTGTAACATCACTAGGGCAGTCGGGTATAGCAGACCCTGTAACCCTAAAATCAAAATCTATTTCATCTGTTTCTGGGTTAGGTAGTACTTGATAGGTTACACGAATTGTACGTCTAGGCAAACCATCTCCATCTAATGTCGTAACTCCACTACTATCCACACTAACTAATGCCAGTGAATAAGTAGGAGAATTGTTTATGACAGTAGAATAATTAAGTTCCCAAGCCTCATATTTATTTGGGTTAATAGTTACATCAAACGTGATTAGGTCAAACTCATTATCTTGACCTAGTGTACAGACACCACTTGCTCCATTGTCTGTAATTCCAAAATCTAATCTATCCATTATAAAACTACTTACTTGTTCGACTCTACGAATATAAAACCAAGTGTTAATAGTTCTTTCATTGCCAAAATTACTCGCTAATGTCCATGAGTGAGCAGGAGAGGTAGCTCCATTTAGTTGCCTTGTTCCTCCCAAGAGTGTTTGATCGTCCCAAAAAAGATTGGGTGGGGGGACTAATGTTCCTG
>DAIUBX010000069.1:4467-9706 GCA_036846465.1 Bernardetia sp. | reverse complement strand
GAAATAAATTGGAAACAGTTTTTTAGTATGTCTGTATTTCCAAATGCTAAAATTTTGTTTACTACCCTTACGATTGCATTAGCTATTAATTTTGTAATTGCTTTAGAAAATAGAAAAAAACGAATTATATTTATTGCTATTCTACTGCCTTGTGTGGCATTGCTTTCTTTTCGGACATTAAGAAATGTTCAATTAAAATGGAAAGAAGGTCATATTTCTAATACAGCTTATACAAATAAAGTGCTTGCTACTTTGGACTCTCTAGCAAATCAAAATACAACAAAGTATGTATTGGGAGGAAGTTATATATCTCCTAGTTTCTTTGATAGTTTGGTAGCTACTTCGCCTATTTTTGCTGAAATCACTATTGAAGGTAATTATACACATTTTTTGAATTATCCTGTTTTTTTAGTAAATTATAATTTGATAGATTATACTGAGCAGGAAAATGGATATTTAAAGTCTTATTCAGGTCGTTCTCCTTTAACCATTTACGCAAAGGATAAAAACATTGATTTAGAAAACAAAAATAAAATAATGTATGAGTTTAGTAAAGATAACAATATACAATTTTTGATAGTAAATGATATAAATACACTTCCCATTCAACTACAAGAAAGTATCACTAAAACTATTAAAGATGAAAAATCAGATGATATATTTTGTGTAATTGATTTGAAATAAAACTAATACCTATTCAAATAATTACGAATATCCATTCCCCAGTTGAGTTTTTCACGCAGCGTTTTAAGGAAACTATCGCCATCTAAGCGAATCATTTTGCAGGTATAATTACACTTTCTGACTGCAAGTTGAATCGTATTATCTACTTTTCTTGAACGAGAATCTAAAGAAACCAAAAAGTTTTTGCTACGTCCTTCTATCTCAAAAGCAATTACACTTTCTGTCGGAACAATCAATGGACGTACATTTAGATTATGAGGACTAACAGGAGCAATAACAAAATTATTTGATTGAGGAACAACCACAGGCCCACCAACACTCAATGAATAACCCGTCGAACCCGTAGGCGTAGCGACAATCAAACCATCAGCCCAATAGGAATTCAGATATTCTCCATCAATATACGTATGAACGATAATCATCGAAGAAGAATCTCGCTTCATAATCGCAAATTCGTTGAGAGCAATATTTACACCTTTGAACAAATCTCTATCAGCTTCTAATTCTAGCAAAATACGTTCATCTAAGGTATAATGCCCTGCCATAACGCTTTCTAATGCACTATGAATTTGTTCTTTCGAGGTGGTTGCTAAGAATCCCAAACGACCCGTATTTATTCCTAAAATAGGTACGTTTTGGTGTTGTACGATGGTTGCAGCTTCCAAAAAAGTACCATCGCCACCAACACTAAGCATCAAATCTACACCAGAAAGATGATGAGGAGCTGAAAAAGTACCGACAATATTCGGACGGAAATTAATAGAATGAAGTAGCCTGTCAAAATCTTTGGAAATGACAATCTCTACTCCATAGTTTTCTAATTCTGTAAAAATTTGTTTTACAAAAAAAAGTTTACTCTCGGCTATGTCTTTGCTATGTATGGCTACTCGTTTCAAAATAAAAAGGTTAAAATAAAAAAATGATATTAGACTACCAAATTACTATAAAAAAATGGTTAATCATTAATTGAATGAATTAGAAGGAACAAAAAAATGTTTTTTCTGAAAATTAATTCGGTTTTTTGATTTTATCTCCTAGTTTAAGACTTTTCAAAACCTCTATGTTTATTCCATCAGAAAGCCCTAAAGTCAAATAACGTTTTTCAAAAACATTATTTGCTGTCTGAACTTCTACATAAAGAGCATCAGATTTTGGGTTTGAATCTTTAGTTTCTGTTTTAGTAGAGTTTTGAGTAGAATTTTCTTTTTTATCTGATTTATTCTCTGTTTTTTTTCCATTTTCTTTATTTTTACTCTCTTCTTTTTCTTTGTTTTTATCAACCGATTGCAACCATGCTTCTTCAATAACTAAAACACTATCTTTTCTTTCCAATACAATATCTGCATTGGCACTGTATCCAGCACGGATAAATTGATTTTCTTTTAGGGCAACTTCTGCCTTGATAGGAAATTTGATTGCTCCTTCTTCCAAAATTCCTTTTGGAGCGATGAAGTCCAATTTTGCATCAAATTTTTCATTGTCTATTGCGCCGATTGTCAAGACCAAATCCATTCCTTTTTTGAGTTTTCCTACTTCGGCTTCATCTACTTTTCCTTCAAAAATCATATCACTCAAATCTGCAATCGTGGCAATGGTTGTTCCTTCATTGAATGTATTGCTTTCGATAACATTTGCACCTTCTTTTACAGGAATATCCAAAATAATTCCACTTGTGGTAGCTTTTACGAGTGTTGTAGTGCTAGTGGAACGACTAGAAGTTCCTTCTCTAACAATAATCAAACTTTCTGCTGCTGCGCTCACTTGGTTTTTTGCTAAATCATAATCATCTTTTGCTGTCATGTATTCACGCTCTGCAATTACGCCATTATCAAAAAGCTGTTTTTGCCTTTTCATTTCACGTTCACGCATATCTAACGTTATTTTTGCTTGTTCCAAATTATTCTGAACATTGGTAAGATTAGTCATATTTGGAATTACTTTTATTTTGGCAATTACATCTCCTACCTTTACTTCTTGTCCTGCTTCAAAAAATAATTTATCTATAATTCCTGAAACGGCAGGTTTGACAGCTACTTCTTTTAGAGGAACAATCGAACCCGTGGCTACTGTTTTTTTAATAACCGAATCCATTCTTGGAGAAACTAGCTCTACATCTTCTTGGACATCTTCTTCTTGAGTAATAAAATAATAAACAACAAAAATACCCATACCTATCAATACAAGGGCAAATAAAGCAATAGAGATTTTTTTCATAATAACAGTAAACAAATTGGAAAAATAATATAGATTTTCTGAATATCCAAAAAATAATAGGATTTTGAAATGGCTAATTTACACAAAACTTAGTCTTATACAAGAAAATAAGACTGCTAAAAGGCGTTAAAAATAAAACGCACCATTTTTACCAAAAAATAAGCGTAGAAACTAAGCCTAGAACAAACAGAAATACTTTTTAGGGAGTTGGGAATACATAAGAGCTAATTTAGGTATTCTTTGAGTGTTCTTTTTGTTGGCACTATTTTGGCAAATCTTTGTATTACGGGTAGAAAAGTGAAATTATTTCTTCTACTTATCAAAAAAGAACTACTATATAAAAAAATATAAATAGTATCTTTGTGTTATTAATCTTGAAAAAAGAAAATCAAAATAATTATACAAACTATTCTATCAAAAAACTCTACGAAACATTTACAATTATGAAATCACTATTTTTTCTCTGGATAACTTTTGGATTGGTTTGGGGAGTTTTTTCAGCTTCTCCAACTTTTGCACAAACAGAAGATGAAGTCATAAATACAGCCAAAACAGCTATTGGTGCAGGTTCTACAAAAGAATTAGTCAAACTTTGCCACGATGCTATCGAAATAGGATTGGGCGACCAAAAAGCAACTTACAGTCAATCTCAAGCTGAATTTGTTTTGAAAGATTTCTTTACAAAAAACCCAGCCAAACAGTTTGAATACATCCATAAAGGAGCTTCAAAAGAAGGTCTGAAATATGTAATCGGAAAATATACAGCTACAAATGGAAATACATTCAGAGTTTATATTTTAGTAAAATCAACTGCGAATGGATACCGAATCGATACACTTGATTTTAGCCGAGAATAAATTTAATTATAAAAAAACAATCTTTGTCAGAACGCCCCCTCTCACTTTAAGATTTTAGTTTAGCTTATATCAGAATCCTTTTTTTATCATTTAACGATAAAGAAAGGATTTTTTTAGTAATTTTGGAATATATTTAAACCCTAAGGGTCTTTGAAAACCCTTAGGGTTTTGAGTGTCAAACTAACTAGATAAAATTTATCAAAATGTCACAGAAGAAAAAGAACAAAGTAACTACTACAAACGAAGTGAAAAATACAATCACTACTTCAAATCAAGTAAAAAAAGTAGAAACAAAGAAAACTGAAAATAAAGTTACTCAAGAAGATACAAATGCTCTTTTCTCTCCTATTTCTACAAAACTAGCCTTAATTCTGACGCTTGTTGCAGCGTGTTTGTATTTTGCTTTTTCTTTTGTTTCTGAAGGATTTTATCAGCAAGATGAAGCTGTTCATTATGTTTCGATGAAACGTTTTTGGTTTAATCCAAATAGAATTCTTAGCAACTGGGAAAAACCGGGATTTAAGCTCGTTTATGCCTTACCATCACTTTTGGGAGTTCATTTTGTTACTTTTTTTAATTGTCTTTTAGCTGCTTTTTCTGGCTTTTTTGCCTTTAAATTAGCTCAAAAAATCAATGTCAAGATTCCTGCTTTGGCTCTCATTTTTCTGCTTACTCAACCTTTTTGGATTGGTCTTTCTTTCCGTAACTACTCTGAACTTTTAGCTGCTTTTATTCTTATTTTGGCTGTTTATCTCAATGAAGACAAAAAATATGTATTTGCTGCCTTGGCTGCTTCTTATATTGTTTTTATTAGACAAGAATTTTATCCATTTTTAGCTCTTTATTTCTTCTTTTTGCTTTATAAAAAACAATGGATTCCAGCACTTCTGACAGGTGTTTTTCCACTTGTACATAATTTTTGGGGTTTTGCGCTTACAGGAGATTTTTTGTATTTACTCAATCAGGTTTTAAAAACAAGTAGCGAAATAGGCGACCAATATCCAAGACAGGGTTTTGAGCATTATTTCTTGATGTCTGCTACGGTTTACGGAGGAATTATAATTACTTTGATTGTTGCGTATTTTACTTTAAAGGCTTTTCAAAAGAAAAGTCCACATAGTACAGTAGCTATTTTGCCAACACTTTACTTTTTGATGTACTGTGTTTTTAATATTCAATCTGTTCCCATTGGCCCAGCAACGGCTGGAAATTTACGTTATTTGATTATTGTAGCTCCTCTTTTTAGTGTTTTGGCAGCACTTGCTGTGGAAGAATACAGAAATACGAAAGATGCTTGGAAGGTAATTTATGCGCTTATTCCGATGGCTTTTTTGGTCGGAATTTATATGACTTATCCTGATAATCAGATTATGCTTTTGGATGATGATTACGCTGCACGAATGGCACAAGCAGGAAGAGAATTTCAAGTAGAACGTTATTTTGCGCCTTTGATTGCTGTTGGAGGAACGATTATCATTCTTATT
>DAIUBX010000069.1:0-4457 GCA_036846465.1 Bernardetia sp. | reverse complement strand
ATTATTGGTCTTTCATTTTCTCAAGCCAGAATTGCTTTTGCTGTTTTTGCCATTTTTATGGCACTTGTTACGCTCAAACCAAAACCACTTTCTGAGGAAGATTCGAATGTAAAAAGTATGGCAAAATGGTATCAAAATTTTACCAAAGAATACGGAAATAAAGCTATTTTGGTAAATCATCAACTGTTTTATTATTACCTAGATGAGACTCCTGAAACTTTTGAGATTACACCAAAATCAATAGATTCTACAACTGTTGCAGAGCTTCCTCAAAATGGTCTTATCTTTTGGGATTCTCATTATTCGTATCGTCCAGAACAAAATAAAGCTATGCTTAACTATAAATATTTCTTAGAAAACCCTCAAAAGTTTGATAAAATAAATGAGTTTTGGGCAAGTGATAGAACCTTTGTAGGGTTTGTATTTCGTAAGAAATAATCTTTTAGAATTACGACCTACCAAAGCAGCGAAGGTAATTACGAATTACGAATTTTTTTATTATAAAACGCATTGATTTATACTAAAGATTACAAAAACGTAGTTTATCCCAAATCCCAAATTACATCACATCAACAATCTTAGCATATATATCATCCCACAAAAAGGCTTTTATTTCTCCTGTATGCAGTCTCAAAATAAGTAAGTTGTATTTGTCGGTATGGTCGCCAATTCCTAGACGGTAGCCTGTTGCTTGTGTATGAGGATGCAGTCCAAAATTTTGACAGTTGGGAAGAACAGTTCCAAGAGCAATAGAATTGAAATCAGGCATTCTAGAACTAGAAAAAATATTTTCTTTGAGCCTATTTATTAGATCTGGATTATTAAGTTTTAGTGTTTCTTTATCATACATCTGTTCTGGTTTGGTATTCAATAAATCTTTTATAGCTAAATCCGAACGTCTTTTTCGTTCTTCTTTGGCATTTATTTCTGCAAAAGCCATTGCTATTCGGATCTTATTCATCAGATTGGTTTCACCTTTCAAATCTTCTTCAGTTGCACCATAAGCCGATCGCCAATGAATATTCAAACGCAAATGACGACGTATATCTTGCAATCTCAAAAAACGAGCTTCCAACTCTTCAGGTTCAAAATTATTAACAGTTGCAGCAGTTACGGCATAGGGTGCGTACTCACCTTCAAGTTGTGCTAAACTTTTGGTAGGGCGAATAAGCTTACGAGTAGAGTCTGTTGGTGAAATTGTAGAATCTTGAATTACAATGGCTTCATTTAGACTTCCTGTATTTATACTAGAGTCCTCTTCTACATAATTATCTTCTGTAATAACAATTTCTAAATTAGTAGAATCAGTTTGAGAAAAAGAATAATTTGCTTGTATGAAAAAAATAAAAAAGAATATAGTAGTTATTTTGATAATAAAGTTATTCATTTGGGATAATTAGGATAGTTGTTATTAGTTAAAATATGAAGTCAGTGAAAGTTATAGATATTTTAGCTTTTTATGTAGCTAATTTTTTTCAATTATAAAAAGAATGTAAAATGCTAAGTTTTATTAATCGTTTGAAATTATTTATTAACCTTTTGGCAAGATACAAAATTAGTTTGTGTTAAATTCCAATTAAAAATAAGACAAATTTAGTGCAAATCAATTTACGTTTGTTATTTTAACTCTCTGGTTTAAGTATGATTTTTTAGAAACTTCAACTTATACAACAATTACCTTCGCTTCTTTAGAAAAAGAAATTGTATTTTTGTAATCTCATATTATCTTTTTTCTGTCCATTACTTTCTATGAATACTGTTTTTTATTTTTCTTGCTTTTCTTCTCAAAAAAGAAGATTGGTGTATAATTTTTCTCTAGTTAAAGCCGTTTTGTGCTTTACTTTTTTAGTAATTAATTTTTCTGTTTTTGCTCAAAAAACAGTTGTTACAGGAAAAGTAACTGATGCCGAAACTGGTGACGGAGTTCCTTTTGCTAATGTTTATTTTGATGGAACAACCATAGGAACATCCACCGATTTTGATGGATTTTATAAAATTGAAACAGATAAAGCTACCGATTCATTGGTCGTTTCGTATGTGAGTTATCAAACTAGAAAAAAAGCTATTAAAAAAGGAATTATACAAAATATTGATTATCAACTTGCCTCTTCTGAAGAAACACTAAAGGCGATTGTCATTACCTCTGGAAAACGAGAAAATCCAGCGTGGGAATATCTAAGAGGTGTTTTAGACCATAAATCTGAAAATGATAAACGTCGTCTTTCTGCTTATGAATATGATGCTTACTCTAAAGTAGAACTTGATGTAGATAATATTTCTGATAAATTCAAAGAGAAAAAGTTAGTCAAACAGATTATCGGAGTAGTTGATAGTGTGGAAAGTTTGGCAGGAGAAGATGGAAAGCCTGTGTTACCTCTATTTATTTCCGAAACAATTTCGAAATATTATTACAGAGATAGTCCAATCAAAAGAAAAGAAGAAATTGAGAAAACACGCATAAAAGGAGTTGGTGTAGATGATGGAAGTATCGTTTCTCAGCTTGTAGGTTCGTCTTTTCAAGATTATAATTTTTATGAAAGTTGGATTCAGATTGCAGGAAAAGATTTTGTTTCGCCTATTTCGGAAAGCTGGAGGTTATTTTATGATTATGAATTGCAAGAACGTACCGAAATTGATGATATTTGGTGTTATCGCATAGATTTTCAACCTAAAAGAAAAGAAGATTTAGCTTTTGTAGGTACAATGTGGATTACAGATGATTCGACTTTTGCTTTAAAGCGAATTGATGTAACTGTTCCAAAAGCTGCTAACCTTAATTTTATTGAAAAAATAAAAATTCAACAAGATTTAAAGCGAGTTGAAGCTGAAAAAGAAATGGCTTGGCTGCCTGTCAAAACACGTATTTTGGTGGATATAGGACAAATCAACGACCAATGGGCAGGAATGCTTTTGAAGTCATATAGCTCGGCTGAAAATATTGTAATTAATAAGCCTAGAGATCTCAAATTTTATAAGGATGCTATTGTAGTAGATGAAGAGGCTACCAATTCGACGGATGAGTTTTGGCAAGAAAACAGACACGATTCGCTTACAGTCAGCGAACAGACTGTTTATGCCATGATTGATACGATTAGCAATTTGCCAATGGTAAAAAGTTATATCGAAATTGCTGATTTGCTAATTAATGGATATAAAGATATTGGAAAAGTGGATATAGGAACACTTTTAAGTTTTTATTCGAATAATAATATAGAAGGCAATCGTTTGTTTTTAAATGTCAGAACCAATGCTGATTTTAGTCAGAAGTTTCAATTTTCTACTGGACTTGGATATGGCTTTCAAGATGAAAAATGGAAATATAGAGGCAAAATAAGATATATTGCTAATCGTAATCCTTGGACGGTCATTAGTGTAGCGCATCAATATGATCTTCAACAAATAGCTCTATTTAATGAAGATTTTCGCTCTAGTGATAATTATCTTTTCTTAGCTTTTAGCCGATGGGGGGATTTGAGTAGAAACCGTCCTTTTTATCACAGACAGAGTAGTATTGATTTTCAGACAGATATTATAAAAGGCGTTACTTCAAAAATCACGTATCGTAATCAAGACTATGACCCTTTGTTTGCCTTTGAGTTTTTTGACCCAGAAAATCCAGAAGTTCGTCGCAGTGATTTTACAGTTTCAGAGGTTATGGCAGAAGTCAGAATTGGTTTTAAAGAGCGTTACATCAATGGTGAAATGGCTAGAGTAGTGATTAATAGTAATTACCCTGTTTTTAAGTTTCGTTAT
Source organism: Bernardetia sp. (assembly GCA_036846465.1). Classification (GTDB taxonomy): domain Bacteria; phylum Bacteroidota; class Bacteroidia; order Cytophagales; family Bernardetiaceae; genus Bernardetia. The sequence goes on along the minus strand of DAIUBX010000069.1, from coordinate 704 downwards.
ATTAGAGGTTTAGGAGACTTTTTGGGAGGAGATTTGGAATATCATAAATTTTCTACTCGTTTGGAACACTCTTTTCGTTTAGGTATCTTTGGACGTACAGATTATTTTATTAGTGCAGGTTTTACGCCTTCTACACTTCCTTATCCACTTTTAGAATCGCATTTGGGTAATGAAACTCCTTTTTATAATCAACTTTCATTTAATTTAATGAATTATTTTGAGTTTGTGAGTGATAAATATGCTTCTATAAATTTAATACACGACTTTAATGGATTTTTATTAAATAGAATTCCACTTATGAGAAGATTGAAATGGAGAAGTTTTGTAGAAGGAAATATGCTAATTGGAAATGTAAGTCAGAAAAATATTGATTTAATTCCTGACTTAGATTCAAACGGAATTCCAGTTCCCAAGTTTGGTAGTTTGGGAGCAACGCCTTACGCAGAGGTAAGTTATGGAGTAAGTAATATCTTTAGGTTTGTGAGAGTACAAGCTGTCCATCGCCTTACTTATTTGGATAAAGACGATGTTAGTAAATGGGGAATCCGTGTTTCGGCTCAATTTAGATTGTAGAAAAAAGTATCTCTAGTTTAAGTAATTTCTAGTTCAAGCTTCAAGGCTCAATACACTGTTTCAAAAGTTTTATTATATTTTGCTGTGCATTCAGTTCCTCAGAGCTGAATGTTTCGCTTCCTCAGAAGCGT
>DAIUBX010000068.1:0-9796 GCA_036846465.1 Bernardetia sp. | reverse complement strand
AAATATGCTATGAATCATAAATTGGACAGGATTTTAACCTGTTTTTATAGAATGCTAAAAATGTAATTTTATTTTTTTAGTGTTCCTTAGAGTTTCTTCAAAGCTAGTTTTGCTTTTTGGGTAATACTTTCTTCGTATTGATGTCCTTCAAAACTAATTGCTTTTTCAAAATAACTTTTAGCTAATTTTTTATTTATATTTTGATAAATAAAACCAAGTTGAAGCGCAGAATTAGCAGCAAAATAATAAATTTCATTTTGATTGTGCAATGTAGAATAATTTATGGTTTCTTTATAAGAATAAATAGCTTGATTGGTTTGGTTTAGTTTATCCAAAATCCTTGCTTTTCTATATTTATATTCTAAAATAGTTTCAAATTGATTTTGAGTTTTCCAGTTTTCTAACTCTGAAACACTAATTTGATTTACCATTTCTAAAGCATTTTGATAATTACCTCCGTCTGTCAAAATTTTGGCTTGATATAATTTTTTGTTGGGTAACTGACCAAACTGATCAACATATTCTACAATTTTTTTTGCTTGTCTATCAACAGCCAGTTTTATAATTCCATAAGAAGAAATTGAAGTGAAAAATTGGTTCTTTTTAGGATTAAAATTTATGTCCTTACTTGCAAACCAATCCATCAAAAAAAGTTTGTAATAGCTATTCTTAATAAAATTAAATTTTTTATTTTTTACATTATTCAAAAATGATAGATAATGAAATTTGGCTTTTTTAGGATTTTCTGAATAAAAATAGAGTTCTGCCAAAAGATATTCTAAACTAAAATGCTCAGATTTATTAAAAACGAATTGATTATTTTGATAGATTCTAGCATAATTTTGCCACGCTAAAAGAGCCGTTTTATATGATTCATTTTTCATCAAGACTAGACTAGAAGCTAACAAAACTAACTTTTCAGACGGATATTTTTTTAATGAATTTGTTATAATTTGATTTGATTTTTCATTTTCTTCTAATAAATAAGTTTGTAGTAAGGCTTTCCAAAGAAAGGTTTCTTTTTGAAAAAAATGATTTGTAGCCAAGCTCTCATCTAATTTTTTGATTCCACCTTTCAAATCTCCTTCCATTCCCACCAAATCTAACGCCCATTTGTATTTTTCTGGAACACTTGCCAAAACGATTTGAAGCAAAGCCAATGATTTTTTTTGTTCGATAAAAGTGGGAAATTCTTTTTCATTTTCTAAAATGAGTTTATACGCTTGTCGAACTCGCCATGCAGAAGCCCATTTTTCATCTAAGCGTAGTTTTACCATTGCCCAATGAAGTTTTATTTCAGCTTTTGCCCATTTGTATTCTTTGTAATAACTGCTTTTTTTAGTACTAAATTTCTCTAATTCTTTCAGTCTAATCTCTTCATTTTGCTCTAATTTTTCATAGTTTTTTTTGTCTTCTGTCAAGAGAATAAAAATCATATCTCTAAAATCTTCAATGACTAAATGCAAAGGCGTTTTTATTTTATCAGTTTCTTCTTTTGTAATAGAATTATCATAATTAAATTCTAAATCAAAGATTTCATCGTAGATTTTTTGAGTTTCTTTTTGTGAGATATATTCTTTTACTTTTATTTTCGGTCTGACCTTCGGTACTGAACTTATATTTTTCTCTGCAAAACTTTCCACACAAAAAAAAGGAGTAATTAAGAAAATCAAAATTACTCCCATTTTATGTAGCTCAATTTTTATTTTACTTCTAAAATCTGAATTCATACTTTTAACTTTGTTCTACTCTTGCATTTTCTTGGCGATTGTAGTTACCAAATCTCTAGGCAAAAATCTCGAAGATTGTGCCATAAGTGAATTGACCATTCCATGAACTGCGACTGTTTTTCCTTTCATCATGGCTTCATAGCCATACTCTGCTACTTCTTCTGCCGTCGCCATACCTGCTTTTGCTTTGTCTAAAAATTTGGTATTTTCCATATTTGCAGCTTCCACAAAACCTGTTTCTGTCAATCCAGGGCAAAGTGCCGTTACAGTTATTCCATGATTTTTTAGCTCACTTGCTGTTGCTTCTGAGAAAGAAAGTACAAAGGATTTTGTAGCAGCATAAACAGCAAAATAAGGCAAAGGTTGGAAGGCTGCCGTTGAGGCAACATTCATGATTTTGCCAAACTTTGAACTTATCATATTTTGAGCATAGAGTTTTGTCAAATGAACAAGTGAAACCATATTGAGCTGCATCATCGAATTGAGTTTTTCCCAATCATTTTCTGCAAAATTTCCATACTCTCCAAAACCTGCGTTATTTATCAAATAACTGATTTCAATATCATCTTTTTGAGTTTGATTATATAGATTTTCAATTCCTTTTGGGGTACTCAAATCAGCTTTATAGGTTGTTACTTTTATGCCATGCGCTTGTATAAGTTCCTCAGCAAGGGCATTAAGTTTGTCAATACTACGAGCTACCAAAACTAAGTTATGTTTTTCTTTTGCCATCACATGGGCGAGTTCAAGACCGATTCCACTAGATGCGCCAGTAATAAGTGCTGCTTTCATATTTTTTGTTATGTTCTGATAAAAAATGAGGATATAAACCAGAACAACATTTCAAATCAAGACTTGTTTAAGTATTTTTTGTGGAAAATTTCAATAAAGAGTTGTAAACACAAAAAACAGATTCTATATTGTGAGCTATTTTGATATTCTCTCAATATTTTTATTAAATTAATCCTAACCCATTCAGTTCTCTGATTCAGTTTTAGTCAATACTATTTTCAATGTATTTGTATTTCACTGATAACTGTTTACTGGTAACTGATAACTGGCGATATGAATTCTCCCCTTTTTACAAATGACGCTGTTATTTTAGGTATTTTGATGATTGTTTTGGCTTTTGTTTTTGTTACTTCAAATAGTGAAAATAAAGGTTGGCAAAAATTTTATACTTATGTTCCTGCTTTACTTTTGTGTTATTTTATTCCTGCTTTATTGAATTATCCATTACATCTTATTTCCCCCGAATGGTTTGATGAGAAAGTTTTGGATTTGGCAGCTTCTCTTAATATTTCCGTCCCAGAAGATTCTAATTTTCATGAAGTAAAAGATATTTTGAGTAAAAATAATGTAGAAGAAAGTCAGTATAAAGGATTAATCAAAAAATCTAATTTATATACTGTTGCATCACGATACTTATTGCCTGTTTCTCTAGTTTTGCTTTGTTTGAGTATTGACTTAAAAGGTGTTTTGAATTTGGGTTGGAGGGCAATAGTTATGTTTTTGGTAGCTACTTTAGGTGTTGTCTTAGGTGGTGGAATAGCTCTTTTTATTGTATCGAATATTAGCCCAGAAACGGTAGCAGGAACAGGAGAAAATGCTATTTGGAGAGGGCTATCAACAATTGCTGGAAGTTGGATAGGTGGAGGAGCAAACCAAGCAGCAATGAAAGAAATTTATAAACCAAGTGGAAGTTTATTTGGTGCAATGATAGTTATTGATGTTGTGGTCGCTAATATTTGGATGGGATTTTTGCTCTATGGTGCAAATATGAGCGATAAAATAGATAGATGGTTAAAAGCTGATGCTTCTGCAATTACATCTTTGAAGAAAAAAATGGAGGAGTTTCAAACCAAACATGCACGTATTCCAAGCACAACCGATTTATTTTTAATTTTGGCAGTCGGTTTTGGAGCGACGGCAGCATCTCATTTCTTTGCTGACATTATTACGCCTATTATGGAGAGTTACGAAACGACTTTAAAAGCTATTGGACTGACTTCATTAATGAGTGATTTCTTTTGGCTAGTTGTCTTTGCAACTACATTTGGCGTTTTGCTTTCTTTTACAAAATTGAGAGATTTGGAAGGTGCAGGAGCTTCAAAAATAGGAAGTGTTTGTATTTATATTTTGGTGGCTACAATCGGAATGCAAATGAATCTTGCCGAAATAGGTCAATATTTAGGTTTGTTTTTCTTAGGAATTATTTGGATGCTCGTTCACGTTAGTATTTTACTTTTTGTGGCTTATCTCATAAAAGCTCCTTTCTTTTTTGTAGCTGTGGGAAGTCAAGCGAATATTGGTGGTGCTGCTTCTGCGCCTGTGGTAGCCTCTGCTTTTAGTCCTGCACTTGCTCCTGTGGGTGTTTTACTTGCCGTTTTGGGTTATGCACTTGGCACATATGGAGCGATTGCAGCAGCTTGGTTTATGCAATATGTGTATTCTGGAGGTTAGGTAAAGGTAGAAGTCAGATTTTAGAAGTTAAAAATAAAATCAAAACTCTTATGCAATATGTGTATTCGGGAGGTTAGGTAAAGTTAGAAGTCAGATTTTAGAAGTTAAAAATAAAACCAAAACTCTTATGAATCATCTCATTTTTATTCTCAAAACAACAGGAATTTCTCTTTTTATTAGTTCTTTATTTGGCATTTTGGCAGGGCTTTTTTGGAGTATGAAAGAGGGCGAACATCCTCATCAGATATTTCCAAACTGGCTTATTACAGCTTTCTTTGCTGCTTTTACTGCCTTGATTGTTGGTTTAATTGTTGGAGGTATGCTTTCATTTTTGGATAAAGCTGATTTAAAAAAATCTCTTTTATATACCAATGGAATTGTATTTTTTATAGTTGTTGCACTTATAGTCTATTCTATACATAATGCAGGATAATTTTTTGTTTTCATCAAAAGACAAACTAACCTCACTTACCACCTCTTTAAGAATAAAGACTTGGAATGAATTAACAAACTATATTCAGAATTTACCCTATGGAAGAAATGCAAATCGCTATGATTTGAGTTTAATCTTGACAGAACAAAAGGGAACATGTAGCTCAAAACATGCTTTTCTCAAAAAAATAGCTGACTTGAATCAACTAGAAAACATAACACTCTACATCGGTATTTATAAAATGAACCAGTCCAATACGCCCAAGATTGGAAATATTTTATCAGAAAATGAATTTGATTATAAACTAGATTATATTCCCGAAGCGCATTGTTACCTCAAAATAAATGGAATAGAACACGATTTTACAAGCAATAATTCTGATTTTGAAAAACTGCGACATGATATTTTAGAAGAAATTGAAATCGAAGCCCACCAAGTCAATGAGTTTAAAGTAAACTATCATCAAGAGTTTTTGAAAAAATGGATTGAAAAGCAGAATAATTCATCTGACTTTGTAATTAATTTTGACACACTTTGGCAGTTGAGAGAAAAATGTATTTCAGCTTTAACCCTAACTGACAGCTTATAACTGTCATAATAACTGGTTTATGAAACCATTTTGTCATCAATTACGTAAAAATACTTGTAGGTACAATAATTGTATATACATTTAAAATTTAGAATCAATTTTTAGAAATTCATACAGCAATGAACAGAAAGGATTTTTTAAAAAAGGCTTTAAAAACGACACTTGGAATAGGAGTTTTGATTTCTACACCTGTTTTGGGAAATGTTTTTGGCAAAGAAAATAAGGATAAAACAGTAAATTCTGTTACAGATTCTGAAACTATTTTAGGATTTAATCATTTACCCAACTCTTCAACACAATCTAATATGGCAAATACAGTTTTTCATAAAGCAAACACAAGAGGAATGGCTGACCACGGTTGGCTCAAAAGCGCACACAGTTTTAGTTTTGCGTCGTATTACAATCCAGAACGTATGAATTTCGGTGTTTTGCGTGTCTTGAATGATGATATTATTGCAGGTGGAAGTGGTTTTGGAACGCATCCTCACGATAATATGGAAATTATCAGTATTCCGTTGGAAGGTGGTTTGCAGCACAAAGATAGTATGGGAAATACAACCATCATAAAAGAAGGCGAAGTGCAGGTAATGAGCGCAGGAACGGGCGTAAGACATAGCGAAATGAATAATAGCCGAGATACAACTAAATTTCTTCAAATTTGGGTCATTCCAAATAAGCGAAATGTAGAACCTCGTTACGACCAAATTACGCTCAGTCCAGCAGATAGAAAAAATAAATTACAACAAATTTTGTCGCCTAATGCAGATGATGCAGGAGTTTGGATTCATCAAAATGCTTGGTTTCATTTGGGAAGTCTTGAAACAGGAACAAAAGTGGATTATAATTTAAAAGATGCTGAAAAGAATGGTGTTTATGTTTTTGTATTGAAAGGTAAAGTTGCTTTGAAAAATAATGATGAAACACAAGAGCTAGACACAAAAGATGGTTTTGGAATTTGGAACACCAAAAATTTTGAATTAGAATCCTCACAAGATGCAGAAGTTTTGTTGATGGAAGTTCCGATGAGCTAGGGTATTTGTTTTTAAGTTGGTGGTATTTGATAAACGGTTTGCTTTGAGTAAGCCGTTTATTTTTTTTGAAAAGTAGGAAAAGTACTTTTGATGTTTTTGAATTATAATTTCTAAATTCAGAATTCTAAATTTATATTTTTACCTTTGTGATATTTCAATTTTGTAGTAAGAATATTTTTTTAAGAAAAATAAACACGCTAAAAACACTCATAAAACATAAAAATAACTATGCGTTATTACGACCACATCATCGACACAGTAGGCAATACGCCTCTAGTAAAACTAAATAGTGTAAATAAAGGAATCAAAGGAACAATTTTGGTAAAAGTAGAATACCTAAATCCGGGGAACTCTATGAAAGACCGTATTGGTCTAAAAATGATTCAAGATGCTGAAAAAGCAGGGCTAATAAAACCGGGGGGAACTATCATTGAGGGAACATCTGGAAATACAGGAATGGGTCTTGCTTTGGCTTCCATTGCAAGAGGTTATAAATGTATTTTTACTGTTTCGGATAAGCAATCAAAAGAAAAAATTGATATTCTACGTGCTTTAGGTGCAGAAGTTATTGTTTGTCCTACTAACGTTTCTCCTGAAGATCCTCGTTCGTATTATTCAGTAGCAAGACGCAAAAATGAAGAAATTGAAAATTCATTTTATCCAAATCAGTATGATAATATGTCAAATCAACAAGCACACTATGAAAGTACTGCGCCTGAAATTTGGAAGGATACAGATGGAAAAATTACGCATTATGCAGCAGGTGTAGGAACAGGTGGTTCGATGTCTGGAACGGCTAGATATTTAAAAGAAAAAAATCCAAATATTGTAACGATTGGATTAGATACGTATGGTTCTATCTTCAAAAAGCTAAAAGAAACAGGCATTTTTGATGAAAATGAAATTTATCCTTACATGACAGAAGGCATTGGAGAAGATATTTTGCCTAAAAATGTAGATATGGACGTAATAGACCATTTTATAAAAGTTACAGATAAAGATAGTGCTATCATGACACGCAGATTGGCTCGTGAAGAAGGTCTATTTGTAGGCTGGTCGTGTGGTTCGGCTGTTTTTGGTGCATTGGAATATGCTAGAGAACACCTAAAAGAAGAAGATGTAATGGTAATCATTTTACCTGACCACGGAACTCGTTATTTGGGTAAAATATACAACGACGACTGGATGAAAGATCACGGATTCTTAGAAAGAGAATATGCAACGGCTGCAGATATTATCCATAGTAAAAATGGTCATTCAGAACTTGTTTTCATAGACGAAGAAATGAAAGTAGGCGAAGCTGTTCGTATGATGAACAAAGAAGGAATTTCTCAACTTCCTGTTAGTGATGTCGCAAGAGAAAATATTGTCGGAAGTTTGGTAGATTCAAAAACACTTGCCAAACTTATCGATAATCCTTCTTTAAAAGATATGCCAGTAAAAGATATTATGGATAATCCATTCAAATTTGTGGCTATGAACAACACAGTTGATGTGCTTTCTTCACTTATTGATAAAGATAATCCTGCTCTTTTGGTGCGTGATGCAAACCAAAATGTTCATATTATTACGCAACAAGATTTATTGATGGCTTTGGCTAAATAAACGTATAACAGACTTCCTAGTCTGTTTCAAAAACTAAATCCGTTATTATTTTGATTTTTCAAAATGGTAATGGATTTTTTTTGTACTTTTGCGTATTTGAATTTCACTTCATGGTATAACGAAACATCGAAATCTAAAACGAATCCAAAACGAATTATGGAAAATCACAAAAAAGCAGTTTTACTCCTTGCAGACGGAACAAAATACGAAGGTATCGCCATTGGAAAAATAGGCACAACAGGTGGCGAAATTTGTTTTAATACAGGAATGACAGGCTATCAAGAAATTTATACCGACCCATCTTATTTTGGACAAATTGTAGTCAATACAAGTTCTCATATCGGTAATTATGGAACGATAGATTCTGAAAATGAGTCTTCAAGTGTTAAAATAAATGGTCTTGTCGTTCGTAATTTTTCAGATATTCATTCTCGTTCTACGGCTACGGATTCACTTCAAAGTTATCTTGAAAAAGCTAATATTACAGGAATTGCAGAAATTGATACTCGTGCTTTGGTGCGTCATATTCGCAATAAAGGTGCAATGAATGCCATTATTTCTTCAGAAGATTTGACAGAAGAAGAATTGCAAAAAAGACTTTCAGAAGTTCCTGATATGAACGGATTAGAACTTTCTTCAAAGGTTACAACAAAAGAATCTTATACTTTTGGCGATGAAAATTCAGAACTACGAGTAGCTGCCTTAGATTTTGGAATCAAAACTAATATTTTGAGAAGTTTAGCACAAAGAGGTGTTTTTTGTAAAGTATTTCCTGCCAAAACTTCTGTAAAAGAGCTTTTAGAATTCAATCCAACGGGTTTTTTTCTTTCTAATGGACCGGGCGACCCTGCTGTCATGGATTATGCAATCCAAACAACAAAAGAACTTTTAGAACTTGACAAACCTATTTTTGGAATCTGTCTAGGACACCAAATTTTGGCGATTGCTGGAGGACTTTCTACCTACAAAATGTTCAACGGACATAGAGGACTCAATCATCCAGTTAAGAATTTAGAATTAGGAAATTGTGAAATTACTTCTCAAAATCACGGTTTTGCTGTGGATAGAGAACTTTTAAACAAACAAAACGAAATTGTAGAAACACACAAAAACTTAAATGATAAAAGTGTGGCTGGTATTCGTTTTAAAAACAAAAAAGCCTTTTCGGTACAATATCATCCAGAATCTTCTCCTGGCCCTCACGATTCTCGTTATCTTTTTGACCAATTTGTGGAAATGATGCAAAAGGAAAAAGTGATGGCGTAAATAAATAAAGAATAGTAAACAAAAAATGCTTGTCAGAAAATAATTTTCTGACAAGCATTTTTCAACTTAGAAAAAAATTAATGTTTATGCGAAGGCTCGTATATCAAACGAATAAAAGAACTCAATCTTTCATTTTGTCTTTCAAGAGGAATACCTGCCACAATTCCCACAATTAAGTTATCTGCCAAACTGATACGCATTTGAGGGCGTAGCGTAACATAAGAATTTTGATTTTTAAACTCTTGATTGGTTTCCAGTCCTATAAAATTTCTTGTTTTTGGAATCATATAATGCACACTAAAATTATTTTGATACGAAAAGTCAGTATTTCCTCCTTCAAAATGACGTGTAAACTTTCCACCTGTGTAGAGCAATGTGTGAAAATTATTTCCCCAACGCTTGGCTATCACAAAAAATGGATTCGAAACGTTGCCTTGAAGGACATTATTACTTGTCATTGTATTCAAATCCACAAATTCAATTTCATTCAAATAACCCAACGCCATAGAAGTTTTGAGTTTTTCAGAAACAAAAAACGACCATTGAACGGCTGTTTTTAGACTTTCTACACGATGCGAAGGAGTATAATCATCGCCTGTTTGAGAGCCGTTATTAAAAGCAAAAGTCAATGGAACCTCAATTTCAAAACCCAAACGATTGATAGGTGCCCACTCATATT
>DAIUBX010000067.1:0-9801 GCA_036846465.1 Bernardetia sp. | reverse complement strand
AATTACATCTAGCTACTTAAATTTTGTGCAAAGGTACGACCTAAAACATTCATTATCAATATAAACAGAGAGTAAGAGTTTGTATAAAAAGGTTTTTTCACTTATTTTAAGTTGTCTTGGGTATTATTTTACTTCTTGTTCTCTAATTCTTCTATCTTTTTCTGACAGGCGATTAGTTTCTCTTCCATTTCTGCTTTTTCTATGGCTAGGTCTTCTATGGTTTTATTCATTGATTCCATACTCATTGCCATCATTTCTTCTTGAGAGTTCATTTGTTCGATATACTGCTCTTGTTCCTTGTGTGCTTCTGCTAACAACTCTTCTCGTTTTTCTACTTCTTGTTGTGCCTGTTGCATTTGTTCCATGGCTTGTTGCATAACGTCTTCCTGCATACGCATCTGTTCGACAGCTTCTGCTTGTTCGGCTAGAGTTTCTTCTAATCGTAGTGCTTGTAATTTTTGCTCTGTAATATCTGTAGCAATATGAATAATTCGCTCCAAGTTTTTGTAATTATCCATAACAGGGTAATAAGTTGCTCTAAGCCAAAAAGAAGACTTGTCTTTTGCTTGGCGTTCAAATTCTCCCTCTACTACAATTCCTTGGGTTAGATTCTCCCAAAGCTGCATATATTTATTAGAAGTTTCGTAGCCATCTTTCAATAAAATAGTATGAGGTTGCCCTTGTATTTCTTCTTTTGAGTATTGTGATATTTTTAAGTAAAGGTCATTAACTTCAGTAATTACTCCTCTTGGATTAAGCTCTATCATGGCAGCAGCCTGATTAATGGCATTGAGCTGATTGGCTAGTTCTTTACTTTTTCGTTCGACCATTTCTTGTGTTGCTTGTAGCTCTTCGACGTTCTGACGCATTTCTTCTTCTTGCGCTCTCATTTGCTCAGTCATTTCTTGAGATTCTTTCAAAAGAAGTTGAGTCCGTTGGTTGGTGCGCACAGAAGAGAGTGTAGAAGCAAAACTTTCTACAATTTTCTCAACAAATTCAATGCGATAGGATTCTGGTGGATTGAAAAAGGCAAGTTCGACTACCCCATATAATTTTTGATTGTACATTAAAGGAGCTAATAAAATAGAAGATGGATTTGTGCTTCCAAGTCCAGAAGTAATATGAATATAATCTTCAGGAACATAGGATAAAAATACAGTTTCGCCTTCTTGCCACGTCTGTCCTGTAAGCCCTTCTCCTTTTCGTATTTTTTTCTCTAAGTATTTAGGTTTGTCCCACGCATACGCAGCAGCCAAATACATAAATTCGCCTTCTGTATCAGGAGTCTCTGAAACTACAAAAACACCACCTTGATTTGCTTCTGTATATTTTACCAAACGCTGAACAATAGCAGCAGCAAATTCTTCGGTATCATTATAATTTCCTCGTAGAATATCTCCAAACTGTGCTATTCCTTCTGTTATCCAAGCTCTTCTACGGTCTTCTTCGGCTACTTTTGACAAACTATTACGCATCTCCAAAAGTGCATTTCCAAGAATATCATTTTCTCCTAATACATCAAAAGCACTATTATACTTTCCATTTCCTATTTTACGAGCAAATTCAGATGTATTTTTTAGACTTTTGATAAGCTCTTGTAAAGACACAGTCATTTGTCCGATTTCATGATTTCCTATTTTTATTCCAAAATCCGAATTAGGAATAGAACCTCTAGCAAGTTGTGCCAGTATTTGATTAAGTTTTCGAATGGGTTTTGAGACAATTTTTAATGAAACAATACTTGCAATCATACCAATAGCCAAAGTGGTAAGTCCTAAGACACGAATAATTCTATACAACCAATTTAAAGAACTTTCGACAGAATCTCCGTCTGTTTGTTTTTCTTTGAGTTTACTGGCTTCTAAATCTTCTAAATTCTTGATAAGCGTATTACTATTGGGAATAATCATTTCATTGACTAATCGAATAGCTTTTTCTCGCTTTGTTCCATCGTTATAGTCTTCCGAACGATTGAGAATATTCATCACCTCCTGTTCAGTTTGAAGAACATCATCGAAAGCAATGATAATAGAATCTACACGGTGTACATTTTCTTTATTTTGCCAGTCTCTTTTGAGGCTACTGATTCGGTCTTTTACTTCTGGAAACTGCTCATTATGTAATAAAATCAAATCTTCTTTATCATCAATATTGTCAGGTAAATGAATCCAATTAGTAATATACATCTTTGAGCGAGTCACTAACAAAAGCAAATCATTTATAGCCTCTACCGAAGGTGTAATGACGGAGAAGGACTGACGAAGCATATTTTGGCTACGTGTAAGCATATACAAACTTAGCGACGAGCTAATCAAAGCAACAAGAATAATAGCAAGATTACCAGCGAAAACACGCTTGCCAATAGTATTGAGTTTCCACATAAACACTTAAAATAGTGATTAAAACAATTACGAATTACAAATTAAAAATTACGAATTTGATTTTTGTATTATATTTAATTAAAATTATTTTTCTCTATTTTAAACTGTAATTTTTGATTAGTACAACTGAATTGGAAAGATAATCAAAAAGCTACTTAATAAAAAAGATTTTCGATAGGAATTTAGATAGATTAGCTTAAAATAGCTATGTAATTCACAAAAAAAATTATATAATTCTAATTTTTATAAAATAACAAGCATCAAAAAACCCTTCCAGAAAATTTCTGAAAGGGTTTTGAATAAATTTATTGATTTACAAAATCGGATTAGAACGTATAACGAGCTCCGATTTGCATTTGCCAACGAGAACTATTAATACCAGAATCGTTGATAGTAAATATGTCTTGTCTTTCTCTTACAGTTTGATACTCTCCACTTGTGCTAAGAGTTCCATAATTGAAAGAAGGAACAAGTTGCCCGTCTACTGTATTTACTCTGTTAAGATTAACAAGTCTAAAGTTATCATTTGATACAAAATAGCTACGTCCCCAATTTTTACTGATTAAGTTAGTGAAGTTGAAAATATCAAACGAGAATTGAAGAGTGTGTTTCTTTCCGTTAGAAGTTTTGATGTAAAAATCTTGTAACAAACGTAAATCCAACGTATTTACGAAAGGCAAACGTGAACCATTACGTTCTGCATACTGACCACGACGAGAATCAAGATAATCATCACTTTTGATAAATTCATCAAATGCAGCCCATTGCTGTTCTGGTGTAATAGTGATAACTTCACCATCTACAGTGCGAGTAATAGGAGTAAAGTTGATTTCACTTGCATTAGCAGGAACATACAAAAGGTCAGCTTCAGTAGAACCAGAACCTGTATCATCGTTTGCAAGTTGTCCACGGTAGATATACGAGAAACGCTGACCTGAACGACCTTCATAGAATAATGAAATTGTTGTTGCAGCATGGTCAAGATAATCTAAACGATAAGAAAGTGTACTGATTATACGAGAACCTAAATCAAAATCAGAATACGTCAAATCCAAGTCATTTTTACCTCTTACATTTTCCATGAATCTCCATTGAGAAGAGTTTTGAGAAGAACTACCGTCATTTATAACCATTGAACGTCCATACGTATAGGCAAAACTTGCCATAAATCCATTATTGAATGGTTTTTGAAGTTGTGCTGTAACATTATATGAATGTCCTTTATTTGTGTTGTCGCCTACTAAGATATATGTATAAGCTCTTTCGATACGGCTGCCACGATCCCAATAAGGACGATCATCAGCTCCAGAAAGATTACGTGTAGAAGGCTTAGTGTTTACGTTGTAATAGACAACATTATTCAATGTTTTGCTATAAATACCTTCTAATGTACCTACAATACCGAAAGGCAATTGCTTATCTACAGCTAATGAAGCACGAATTACTTGAGGTAATTTAAAATCTTCTACAAACAAATCTTTTTGTCCACTAGGAAGACTTACCGAACCACCAAAATCTTCAGCTACATATTGATTAAATGGATCTGGACGGAAAGCAACACCTGCTCTACGTATTCCACCAACAGTAAGACCATTGTTGTTATACACACCACCTGGCCATACCAAAGGAATACGGCTAGTAAAAATACCTACACCACCACGAATTTGTAAGGTTTTATCGCCTTTCACATCGTAGTTGAAACCAATACGAGGAGAAATCAAGATTGGAGTTTTCCAAAGTTTGCCTGACTCTACTCTACCGGCTAAATCTGGATAGAACTCAGCAATTTTGTTGATTGTACTGTCATTGAAACCTGCATTTGCTCTAGGGTCATTAAATACAGGAATATCAGCACGAAGACCAAAAGTAAGGTTTAATTTATCACTTGCAGCATATTCGTCTTGCACATAAAAACCTAATTGGAAACCTGTAAATTCAGCAGCAGCAGCAGAACCGTCACCAGTAATATTATCTACTAACGAATAACTACGGTTATAGTCAATAGCTCCAGCATCGTTTGTAGGGTCATTATCTAAAATTGTTGCAAAATCATCAAGAGAAGCATATACATAAGAACCAAAATTTTGACGAACAAATAAGTTATAAGTAGAATAAAATTCATTGTGCGTTCCAAATGTAATCGTATGCTTTCCTTTGAAAATACTGAAATTATCTGTAATAGTAAGTGTAGATTGTTCTAACTTATTAGCAGTAGAAAATTCTTCAGACCCAAAGAAAATAGTACCAGCACCATCGTTGATACGTACACGAGGGAACGGATCGCCAATTTGGTTTCTATCATCTAAGACACGTGTATAACCAATAATCAAACTATTTGATTTGTTATCACCAAAACGACTTTTCAATTCTAATGCAGAAGAGTTAGTTACAGAAGGAAATAAAACACCATTGTTAGCATAGTTGATTGTACCTGCTGAAGAACGTGAACGACCAACAGATTCACCTTGTGTATAACTATGACGTAAAGTGATTTTATGATCTTTATTTATGTTCCAATCCAAACGAGCAAAAACTTTGTTAGATGATAATTCTCTTGCATTGTCTAAAAATCCACCCGCATCATATCCAAATTTGCTTTGTAACTGAGTTCGAAGATTCTCAATTTCTGATAATGAAGAGTTTCCTCTGTAGTCAGAAAAAGTAAATGGTTGTGGAGTTTGGCTTCTTTCTATTTCACCATTAACAAAAATAAATAATTTATCTTTGATGATTGGAGCACCCAAACGGAAACCTGCAATATTTGATGTAAAATCATCAAGACGAGTACGCTCTACACTCTCATTATCCGTAGGAGTTTTACCAGCAAGAGATTGATTACGGAAAAGGTAATATGCAGAACCTTCTACCGTATTAGAACCACTACGAGTAACAGCATTGATACCACCACCAGAGAAACCACCTTGACGAACGTCGTAAGGTGCAACTACAATCTGGATTTGCTCAATAGCATCTAATGAGATAGGAGAAATACCTGTTTGTCCACCGTTTGTACCCGATGCAGAAAGACCAAAAACGTCGTTGTTTACAGCTCCGTCAATCATGATAGAGTTATAACGGTTGTTTTGCCCTGCAATAGTAATACCACCATTTCCAGCTACACGAGCTTGAGGTGTTGTACGAGTAAAATCTCCTAAACTACGAGAGATAGTAGGCAAAGCATTGATTTGATCTTGAGATACAGTTGTTTGCGCTCCTGTTTGCTGACCGTCAATAATTTCTGTTTTCGAAGTAATTACTACTTCACCCACTGTCTGTACATCTTCTGCAAGGTCAAAGTTCAAACGAAGTGTTTGTCCTAAAGAAAGATAAACATTTTCTTTTTTCTGGTCTTCAAATCCTACATATTGAACGGTAATCGTATAAGGACCACCCACGTTCATGTTAAGGATTGTATAGTTACCACTAAGTGTAGTAACGGCACCAAATTGAGAACCAGTAGGGGTGTGTACTGCCAAAACAGTAGCACCTGGAAGTTCTTCTCCATTTTTGTCTTTTACGACACCACTGAGGGCTGCCGTCGTAGAGCCTTGTCCGAAGGAATTGAATGCTACCGAACAAGCAAATACGAAAGCGATAAGGCTTAAGATGTAATGCTTCATCATAAAGATTATAAAAAGGTTGCTAAATGAGTAAAATTAAGTAACTCTTACCAAAATGGTAAAAAGCTTTGATTTAAGCTTTCACAAAGGTAAGACAGACCTATCAATCTTTACGTTTCAGTATTATTAACAAATTAAGAATAATCGTAATTCAATTTTTTGACTTTTAAGAAGGTACAGCATTTTAATTGTTTTTTAACAAAAATTTCAATTCAAACTTAATTATTTACTAAGTCTATTTTTTTAAAATCTATTTTATATTCTTTTTCTGAAATAGAATTATTTTTTAACAGTTCTTGTAATGAAAGTGTCATTAAATCATAAAATGCTTCATTTTTTTGATAAAAAAAGGCGTTTTGAGCCATTTTGAGGGATTTACCAAACTTTCTTTGGTTAAAAAACAAAACTCCTTGGTTAAAATAAAGTAAGGCAGAAGCTGTTTCTAATGTTACCAAATTGTTAACTTCTTGAACACCTAGCAAAACTATATTTTTGTTTTGTGTTTCTTCTTGCGCTTTTTTAGCCTGTTCTTGCAAATAAAACTCAATTACTTTTTGTGTAGCAATAAATCCTTTATCAAAATTTGTACTCTCAAAAATCATTTCATTTTTATCCGATAATTCTATTTTTATAAAGACATGAGTAGGCATCTGAACAATCTGATACGTATAACCAAAATTTCCTTTTTGCTTTATTTCTTCCAAAAAAACAGCATACAATACAGAACCAGTCAAACAATCAAATTTTCCACTATCAATAGTTTGAAAAAAACTAGAATACAAAACATACTCTTTTAAAAATGTTTCTTGTACAGCAAAAAATAATCTTCGCAGTGTTTTAGATTCATTAGTAGGTGTAATTTTAAAGTCTTTATCAAAATCAATAATTTTTTGAATAGCTTTTTCCTTCATTTCTGGCGTAATAGAATCATGAGCATCTAAAAAATTGGATAGTCTGGAAACTATCTTTTGCTCATTGTGAGACTTTGAAGAGTGAATTGGAGCAGCAAAACTAAAAGAAAAGCTAAAAAGTAAAACTATTAATATGAACAAATGATGAACAAAATAGAACCGTTTTTTATTTAGAAAAAAAGTTCTTTCAAAAATAGGTAAAAAGTCTTTCCAATAAAATAGTGTGTGTTTAGAGTGTTTCAAGGTAGTAAAATTTAAAAAGTGGTCAGAAATAATTGAATAATCAAGAAGAGTTTAAAAGGCTATTTGATACAAATTCCAAAATAAATAGGGATTAAATGAATAAATCTATTAACAATTTAGTAACATTTAGTCAATACTAACGAAAACTATTGAGAAAATGTTATTATCTATTTATACAAATTTTAAAACTTGTGTAAAACTCTTTTCTTTAGAATTGCTTTTTATCAAATAGTTGTCGGTGGAGACAACGGCAAATCATATTTCATTTTTACTTATCAGAATCATCAAAAAACAATCAGTTATGAATTCTATTCTTTCAAAATATTTTTATTTTCTAACTTTATTAATCTTATTTTTTAGTTCGGCTTTGGTCAGTTGTCAAGACGATGAAAAACTCCTTTGTCCAGAGTTGGTAGTTTATTCGCTACAAAGTGAAATAGATATTCCTGCAAAAAATGAACTGGCAGAAAATCAAATTTTGAATTATGAAGTAGAAGCACAAAGAAATTTTGAACTTTCTTTTTTGATACACAATAAAGGAGGGAATATTCTTAAAATAGGGCAAATACAATCACTAAATACAGATTCTACATTCAATTTTGAGATTATTCAGCCTTTAAAGAATAAGTTTGAAACAAATGAAAACGACTCTTTTCAAGTAAATTTTGAAGGTTTAGAAATAGGAGAGTATCAAATTCCGATTACGATTCTTTCGAATGATTGGAATGAACCCACTTTTACTTTTTTCATTCAAATAATTGTAAATCCACCACCTGCACCAAAGTTTCCAGATATAAAAGTATATCAACAAACTACTTTTATTCCTTCGCAAACAGGAAGATATATTTGGAATAATACAGAAGTAGGTCAGCGATATGAAACTATTTTTACTATCAAAAATGAAGGGGAAACAAAACTTATCATTTCAACTATTATTTCTACTACGACAGATTTTGAAGTGCAGAATATAGCTCAAAATGAACTTCTACCTAATCAAGAAACTACTTTTTTAGTAATTTTCGAACCTACTGAAACAAGAAATTATTTTACACAAATTCAGATTGAAAATAATGACCCTAATAATGAAGAAAATCCATATATTTTTGAAATTGTAGCCAATCCTAATGCTGCACCTGTTCCTGATATTGCTGTTTTTTATAGAGACGGAAATAATACAGAACTACAAAATGGCTTTCAATTTATTGAAGGAGGAGATTTAGAAACAAGTTTTCAAGAAATTTTTGAATTTGAAATTGAAAATCAAGGAAATGCTACATTAACTATTTCTAGTTTGGAAAGTGATAATCCAGATTTCGATATCTCGAATATTACCCAAAATAGTTTAGAACCTACTCAAAAAACTCGTTTTGCTGTTCGTTTTACAGCTACTACTTTAGGCGAAAATATAGGAACAATAAGCATTCAGAGTAACGACCCAAACGAAAATCCATTTACTTTCAAGATTCGTTTTAGAGTAAAAGAACCTGCTTTTCGTATCAAATACAAAACTGTTACAGTTCCAGACGGATTAAATACAGTTCCCTCAAATACAGGCGAAAATCGAACACTTTTTCAGAAAGAATTTGATGTCATTGACCCACAGAATATAGTTACAGGTTTTGCTATTTTGAGAGTAAAATTTACAGCAAGTAGTGGAGGAAGTGATTCTTTTTCGGTATCTACTTTTGGTACAGACGGAAGACAAATTATATTTCAAAACGATTTTGATAATTTTTTATATAGACAAAGTATTCGTTTTGCACAAGCTGATTATCTTGATTTTGAGGTTTATTTGGAACTTCCAACAGGGCAACGCAGTAATTTGGAAAAATATAGACTTCAAAGACCTAATGGGGCGAATTAAAAGTCAAAAAAACTCCTTATTCTCAAGTAATGAAAATAAGGAGTTTTGTTTTCATTCTACTTCTCACGCTAAAGCATAAGTTACAGAATGCGACTCATTCTAAAGAATGAGCTACAAAAAACTAAACTTTATTAATAGCCACTTTCTGCAAGATTCCATCAATAATATTTCTTGTCGTAATTCCTTCTGCTTCGGCTTCAAAGTTTAGAATAATACGGTGTCCGAAAATATCGTAAATTACTTCTTTGATGTCTTCTGGAATGACATAATCTCGTCCTTCCATAAATGCTAATGCTTTTGCAGCACGATTGAGGGCAATACCAGCACGAGGAGAAACGCCAAACTGAACATACTTTGCTTCTTCTTTCAAACCATAATCTTTTGGAAAACGACTAGCAAAAATAAGTTCTACTACATATTCTTCAAGCTGTTCGTTCATTTTTACTTGATTGATAGCTTCACGAATAGCAAAAATTTCATCTCTGCTAAGAGTAGGTTGAGCCTCTTCTTTGTAGTTAATATCTGCCATTCTTCGCATAATTTCTAACTCCGATTTTTTATCAGGATACGTGATAAAAACCTTCATCATAAAACGGTCAACTTGTGCTTCTGGAAGTGGATATGTTCCTTCTTGGTCGACTGGATTCTGCGTTGCCAAAACCAAAAACGGCTTATCCAATATATATGTTGTCTCACCGATAGTAACCTGCTTTTCCTGCATGGCTTCTAGAAGTGCCGACTGTACTTTTGCCGGGGACCTATTTACTTCGTCTGCTAGTATG
>DAIUBX010000066.1:0-9830 GCA_036846465.1 Bernardetia sp. | reverse complement strand
AATCAATATTCTCTCTCAAATAATCGACATAATCAGCAGCACGATCATACGTAAAAGGTCTTGAAGTAGAACTAGCCGACAAAACTAGATTTGCAACAAAAAAATCTTCAAACGTAGTATTCAAATTTATGTTTTCGGTAAGAAGAGCAGCATTGAGAGCTTGTAATTCGGATTGAGAGCGCAGATTTTCCCAAAATTTTCTTACTACATCATTTCCATAATTTTCTCCCACGTACTGAAAAAATATCCACGAGCCATACCATTGTGTAGTAAAATCATTAAAATTTGGGTCATCATCATCAGAAAAATCATAATTTATGGCTACATCAGGCGAACCCAAAACACTCTCCAAATACTGAAAATTATCATCTACTCTTGGATAAATTACTTCTTCCATCCACGAGGCAGAACCTTCGAATGCAAAGGCAGAAGGTGATTCACTATTATATCCCATTTGAATAGAATGAAAATATTCATGGGCAGCCGTTACTCTGAGTGCCCCATCCTGTAAACCAAAATCATCATAATTATTACGCATTGCCATCCAACTTGTACTTGCTTTTGTTTCGGTAGCTGAAGAGTTTGGATTATCGCCTACGGTCGTTTCAGGAGCAACATATCCATACAAACCCTGTTGCAAATTGGTAACATAGACATCATAAAAATCTTGCCCACCACCTTCTGTTCCATCGCTAGGAGGGGGGATAAAGCCTAGATTATCAATTTCTTTTTCATATACATTCTCAAATTCAGAAGCCATAAATTCTATATAATCTGGAATGTCATTGTTATTATTATCTGTTGGAGAAACGGCATCATTACCTGTCGTTTCGTAATGAAAACGAAAATGTTCGGAGCTGACAGAAAAACTAAGCGCAGGGCGTTCATCGTAAGTTCTCAACACTTTTTGCAGACGTTCAGTAAGTCGTTTTTTATTTCTTTCCCCTTCTAAAAGAACCAAAGAAAGGCACGAACGGTGTGATTTTTCGCTTCTATCTGCGTGAGAGTGATTCGGAGAGATAGCATGATTTAATTTTTCTTCCCATTGCCTAGAAAACGCTATATCTTCTTGAATGAGTGAATTATTTTGAGCTACTAAAAAATTGGTAGATAATCCAATAATTCCAAAAGCAAAGGTTAAGGAAGATACTTGTAAAGTAGATTTTAGAATAGAATAAAGTTTCATTTCATAAATATTTTAATGTGTAATGCACAAAGTACAGACGAATTACTCCAAGATAATAAAATTAGAATTATTTTATCTAAAAAAATTATCTATTTATGAAAAAAATCACTCAAGTATAAGATTATTCTATAATTGAGTGGTTTATACTTTTCTATTTTCAAATCAAAATCTATTTTCTAAAAGCAACATACAAACTGACACCCAATAATAAAGTGGCATAAATTGCAATCATTCCACCCCAAAACCAATAGGGCATGTAGCCCATTGTCTCTGCAATGAGTTGAGTATCAGATGCACCTAATGCTCCAGCATTATCACTAAACATATAATCAATGTCTCCAAAAGCACTTGCCCATGCTTGTATTCCTAAAAATTGTATAATAAAAGGCTTGTAAGAATTAGGTAACTGAACAGCTAAAGCTATGATAGTTGCCCCCCAAAGTCCAATAACTACCACTCCAAAAGTAGTTCTGACCCAAATCACGACTGATAAAAGTAAGACTGAACCAAAAACAAACATCATAACCTTAGATGCTTTTTGGCTACGACCAGTCAGAATAAAAATTGCTCCCACAAGAGGAGGCGACATCAGCCCAGCAGCAGCAGAAAGCGAATATGACAACGGACTCAAACTACCTATGTGAGCCAATCCAGAACCATTTGTAAAGAGTTCTAAATGTGATAATGTTCCTCCCAATGCTAACGACATCATTCCATGTCCCATTTCGTGAAACCAAGTTCCTAAAATAGCGAAAGGATAACCAATATACCAACCATAATAGGTATTAGAAAGTACGATTGTAATTACTGCTGCTAATAAAAGTCCCAAAAGAGAACTATGAGCAACAGGTTCAAGATTTTCAGAAGAGTTATAAGATGAAGTTTTGTTTTTCATTTATTAATTTTGTAGTTAAGTAATTTTATTTTCAAAAAGAAATAATAGGTGAAAGCCAGAGTCTTCTATTTTGGTTTCTTAAAAGCAACTTTTAAGCTAACCAAAAGCATCACAACAGCAAAAGCAGCAATCATTCCACCCCAAAACCAATACGGTAAAATAAGAAGATTTGCAATTGCTTGTGTGTCTGAAACACCCAAAGAACCGGCATTATCACTAAACATATAATCCAAACTTACAAAAGCACTCGCCCAAGCTTGAATACCCAAAAACTGAACTACAAAAGGCTTATAGGAATGAGGTAATTTGAAAGCACACGCCATAATAACAGTACCCCAAAGCCCAACAGCAACTACGCCAAAAATAGAACGCACCCAAATAATGACAGATAAAAGCAAGACTGCACCTAAAACACTCATTGCTATTTTTGCACCTTTTTGAGTACGCCCAGCCACAATCAGAGCTGCTCCCACAATAGGAGGTGACATAAGACCTGCTGCTGCTACCCAAGCTCTAGAAATTATACCAGAAGTAGATGTATAAGCTACACCAGAGCCATTTGGAAACATATCTAAATGAGAAAAACTTCCTCCCCAAATAATTCCCATAAGTCCGTGTCCCATTTCGTGAAACCAAGTTCCCAAAATCAAAAAAGGATAACTCACATAGTTTCCATAAGGAACATTAAAAAGAACTACTGTAATAACAGCAGCAATCAAAAGCCCAATAAGAGAACTATGTTGAGTGGCTTGTGAATTTTTGGAAGATATAGAATTATAATCTTTATCTAAGACTGAATTTTTCATGTATTTAGTTTATAAAAAAGTTTGAAGACAATTTTTTTTGTTGTTCCTTAACAAGGTATGGTATAATTTACGAAAAAAACACCTAAAAAGTTAGAAAGCAAAAGTACGCATTCTAATTACCAACGTTTTTTTGGGCGTTTTTGTGTTTTTTTATACTTTACAGACACCAAGAAAGAATATTTTATCGAACAGATTTTTATTTTTTGAGTAACTTGCCTTATCCTTTTTAAAGAAAAATTCTACCTAAATCCTTAACTATAACACTGAATGACGACACTTACACCTCTTCAAGAACGAAAAGCTAGACGCATGTTTGAAGTTTTTGACATGAACAATGATGGAACAGTTGAAAGAAATGATTTTAATTTAATTTTAAATAAATTGGCTGATGTTGTTCCATTTTCTAAACAATCTGAAACCTATCGTGGCCTGAATTACCTCTATCAAAACCGTTGGAAAAAAATGCTTTTCTTTGCTGATAGTGATAAAAATGAACGAATTAGTGTAGAAGAATGGATTGCCTATTGCAATTCTTTGATAGAAAAAGATTCTTATGAAGAAGATATTTTACCAATTACTTGTTATGTAATTCGTCTTTTTGCAGACCAAAATAAAAAAGAAGATTTTAAAATAGATGTATCTGTTTTTGAAAAATTTTATGCTGCTTATGGGATTGATAAAGAACTCGCTAAACAGACTTTTGAAAAATTAGATACACAGAAAAAAGGATATTTGACGGAAGAACAAGTAACACAATACTGGAGAGAATTTTATGAAAGTGATGATGAAAATGCTCTTGGAAATTGGTTTTTTGGAAGCTACTAGGGAGCGAGGGATTAGGGGCGAGAGAAGAGGGAATGCAAATACATAAACTATATAGTTTGATAATAATTTCATTAATCACTAATAATTTAACACTAATAACTAACTAAAAATTGATAACACAAGTAGAAAATCCAGTTTTAGAAATACACGACCTTACGGTTAGTTATGAGCGCAAACCTGTACTTTGGGATATTGATTTATCTATTCCAAAAGGTTCTTTGGTGGGAATAATTGGTCCCAATGGTGCAGGAAAATCAACACTCATAAAAGCTGTTATGGGACTTTTGCCTTTGAGTAGTGGCTATGTAAAATTGATGAACAAAAACTTAGATGAAGTACGAGATAAAATAAGTTATGTTCCTCAACGAGAATCAGTGGATTGGGATTTTCCGATTTCTGTTTTTGAGGTTGTTTTGATGGGAAGGTATGGCAAAATGGGTTTGATGCGTCGCCCTTCTAAAAAAGACAAAGAAATTGCTTTACAATCTTTAGAACAAGTAGGAATGAGTGCTTTTGCTTCTCGTCAGATTTCACAACTTTCTGGAGGACAACAGCAACGTGTTTTTTTGGCTAGAGCTTTAGCACAAGAAGCTGATTTGTATTTGATGGATGAGCCTTTTGTGGGTGTTGATGCAGCGACAGAATCAGCCATTATTACACTTTTGAGAGAAATGAGAGAAGCAGGAAAAACGGTCGTTGTTGTTCATCACGACTTGCAATCAGCAGCCGAGTATTTTGATTGGGTAGTTCTTTTGAATATGCGATTAGTGGCAAGTGGAGAAACAAAGACTACGCTTACAACAGCTCTTTTAGAAGAAACTTATGGAGGAAGATTAACTGTTTTATCAGAAGTAGGAGATTTATTGAAAAAGGCACAGTTTCCTTCAAGAGAGTAAATAAATTAAGAAGTCAGAGGTATGAAGTAAAAAATAAATACAGAAAATAAAAAACAAAGTACTAGCAAAAATCAAGGTAGAGTTAGTTAAATGGGTTTTGTCAAAAACAGAAAGTAATTTTGCATTTACTTCATACATCTGACTTCTTACATCTGACTTTATTTCTTAATTGATTCTATTAGTTCACTTTCTATATCCCAATCTTTAGCTAATTTTATCATCGCCATTGCTTCCATTTCAGAAATATAGCCTTTTGTCATGTTGGCATTCCAAACTTTAGATAGATACTCTAATCGTTTTGGTTTTTCTAAAAGCAACATGGTAGGCTGTAATACATCTCTAGCACGTTCGAAGGCATTGTAATAATCCTCGCCAATGAACTCATTAGCCCATTCAAGTTCTTGATGAGCATTTAGCGCATCTGCTGTTTCTTTCAAAATTTTCTTTTCATCTTCATCAAGTCCGTGATAATGAAAAATCACGCATTTGAGTAAGATGTATGCCTTTTTTTCTTGACTGGTCATGGGAATTAGGGAAGTTTTGCCCTTTAAAACAATGAATAAAACAATATAACTTAAAAAATTCAGATGATAGAATATAGTCTATCATTTCAAAAATACGAAAAAACATGTAACTCTCATAAACTAAACAACAAATAGCATAATTTTTCGATAAATTAGTATTTGTAAGCCATTAGTAATTGCTTTTTTTCTATATTATTCTTCAGCATCCTCTTTATCTTTTATCTGGTAATACGTTTTCCAACACAAAAAAGCATTAAATGCACCAGCCAACAAAAGTCCTTGCCAATAATCGTTAGGAGGTTTGAAAAATAAATACCCCAATCCAATGGCAATGAGAGCATTAGCTGCCAAAAAAGTAAGGTAATAGGTTGCTTTCATGATTTTTTTAGTTACTACTAATTAGTTGTTTTTTTACTGCTTGAAGTTTGGTTTCCTACTTTCCACTTGCTTCATACTGTTCTATTTTCTGCTTGAGTTTTTCGTTAGTTGAATCCAAAGTAAGAGCCTTTTTCCACTCTGCAAGTGCTTCTTGTTTTTTACCTAACTCTAGAAGTACGTCTCCATAGTGTTCGATAATAGTAGCACTTTGAGTAGTTTGAGCAGCTAAAGATAAATATTTTTCAGCTTCTCTATAGTCTTTTTTAACGAATAAAACCCAACCATACGTATCTAAGTAAGTCGGATTATTAGGATACAATTTTACAAGTCTTGCACCTAATTCAGCAGCACGATCCATTTTTTCTTCTCTCAAAGACAAATAATACGCATAGTTATTAAGGGCATGTGCATTGTTAGGATTTTGTTGTAATGCTTTTTCGTAAGCTGCATCAGCTTTTTGGAAGTCTTGATTTTTATAATAAATATCTCCTAGTTGTGATTCAAACTGACTCAAAAGCTCAGGATTATTAAAAACCATTCGTTTTCCTTGCTCTAACGATGAAATAGCTTCTTCATTTTTTGTACTAGACATATAAGCAACGCCATTGAGAAACCATAAATTAGGCTGATTTGGAAAAAATTCTAAGGCATCTTCACTTGTAGAAATGGCATAATCATATTTTTTGGATTCTAAAGCCAGTTGAGTAGTGCGTTCCCAAAGTGAATAATTATTAGGGTCTATTTTGAGTGCGCTTTTATAGGCTTCAAAGGCTTCTTTGTATCTTTTTTGTTTTAATAAAAAATCTCCCAAAACACCAAAAGAAGAAGGTTCTTGAGGATGTACTTCTGTGAGAGTTTGGGTTAGTTGTCCACTCATATCAATTATTCTTTGTCCTTTTTCTGTAGCTGGATTGGCTTTTTGATACAATCCCATCAATAAATTGAGCTTTGAGTCTAATGAAATTTCTTTTGATTGAAATGCCTTTTGAAGGTTTTCTACTTCCTGCTCTTCTTTTTCTTGATGATGATAAATTTGAGCAAGCATTAAATAAACCTGTGGAGGAAACTCTTCTTTTTGTTTGATAATTCCATTGAGAAGCAACTCAGCATCAGCATATAGCTTTTCATTTAAAAGTAATTCTATTTGCGCCAGCCGAAAGTCTATTACATCTGGAAATTCAAGCATTAATTTTTCACCTTCTCTAATGGCAGCTTCTGTGTCTTGCATCTGTAAATACAAAATTTGCTTCTGACGAATTACATTTTGATTCAAACCCAGTTCTTTTTCCATTCTATCATAGGTCTGAATAGCTTTTTTGTATTCATTCATTTCAATGTAAAGAGCAGCCAAATTGAGATAAGTAATTTCATCACCTCCTATTTTTGTCAGAATTTGTTTATATGTCTTTTCTGCTGCATCAAGCATTCGCATATCTCGTTGGATATTAGCAAGGTGTGAAAGAAAATAAAAATTTTTACCATCCATTTTTTCAGCTTCCATAGCATACATGAGTGCATTCTGCAAACTATTCATTCTATAATAGCAAACAGAAATTTGATAATGTGCTGTTGGGTTGTTTGCCTCGTATTTTAGAGATTCTTCAAAATAAGGAATTGCTCTTTTGTATTCTTCTTTGATATACTCTTTCATTCCTTCAAAAAAAGCTTGTTCAGCCAATAAGCTATTACTTAATTGACCATCAATCGGCTCTTTTTGGATAACTTCTTCTTTTTTATCTTTTTTATCTTTTTTATTTCTGCGTTGTGCCTGTGCATCTGAAACACTGATTGCCAACACACAAAAAAATAACAACATAATTATTTTTTTGATGTGATGGTGTTTTATAGGTAGTATATCATTTCTCATAATATCCATTTTTATATATTCGTTGATTGTGTTTAGTATTTTAATTTCAACCTATATGATTTTGAAAACCTTACAAGTTTGGAAGCATGTATCAATTTACAAAAATAGTAGCAATTTTTTTATAAAAGAGAAAAGGCATAGCTTCTTATACAATTTATATAAGCGAAACTATGCCATAATCTGTATTCTAATTTATTTTAGTAAAAAAAGCAACACAAAATCTACTAATTTTATTTATTTCTTTACTTCTGAGTAATCTCCTAAGCTCAAATTTTCAGCTTTTCCATTGTATTTTACAAAATTACCCAGCATTGTATTTTCTAAAAGCGCACTTTCGACAAAAGTATCTGATTGAATAACAGAATTTTGCACTCTACTATTATGAATATGCGTATTTTTTCCAATAGAAACGTGAGGGCCAACGACACTATTTTTCAAATGTACTCCATCTGCCAAAAAAACAGGTTGGATAATAACCGAATTTTCGATGTTTGCACTTTTAGAAATTAATGTTTCTGTTTTGCGCTCTGTCAAATACTCTAAATAACGTTGATTTGTAAAAACAACAGCATCTTTATTTCCACAATCTAGCCATTCTTCTACCTGTCCAGTACGGAATTTTGTCCCTTTTTGGCGCATGTTTTCCAATGCTGTTGTGAGTTGGTATTCGCCTTTGTCTTTAATTTCATTATCAATTACATACTCTAATTCTGAACGCAAATAAGCACCATCTTTAAAGTAATAAATACCAATAATTGCCAAATCAGATACAAATTCTTTTGGTTTTTCTACAAAATTATTGATAACCTCATTTTCATCTAACTGAACGACACCATACGCTGATGGGTCTGCTACTTTTTGTACCCAAATAACGCCATCATGGTCTAGATTTATCGAAAAATCTGCCTTAAAAAGTGTGTCTGCAAAAGCGACAATGACATTTCCACTTAAAGATTCTTTTGCACACATAATAGCATGTGCTGTGCCTAGAGGTTGGTCTTGATAGCAAATTCTACCTTTTGAGCCTACATTTTGGGCTACTTTCAAAAGTTCTTTTTCAGCTTCTTCTCCAAAATCGCCTACAATAAAAGCAATTTCTTCAATTTTTTCTTTAGCACTACGAGCCAAATCCTCCACCAAACGCTCAACAATCGGTTTTCCGACAATAGGAACTAATGGTTTGGGAACGGTAAGTGTGTGAGGACGAAGGCGAGAACCACGTCCTGCCATTGGAATAATAATTTTCACTATATTTTATGTTTTATGTTGTTTGAATACTTTATTTAAACACAGAGAATGAAAATGCGAATACATTTTTTTAACCACAGAGTTAAGAGAGTTGAAAGAGAATACAAAATACACCTTTTCAATTATTTGAAATTCGTATTTACTTCTAACCTCTGAAATCTAACTTCTAAATTTATTTCCCCGTGCTTCCATATCCACCACTTCCTCGTTCTGTTTGAGAAAGTTCTTTGATAGTTTGTACTTCTTGCCAGTTTACACGTTCGTGTTTTGCAACGACCATTTGAGCAATTCTTTCTCCACTTTGAATAACAAATTTTTCTTTAGATAGATTAATTAATAAAACTTTTATTTCGCCTCTATAATCTGCATCAACAGTTCCGGGTGAATTGACAATCGAAATGCCGTGTTTGAAGGCAAGACCACTACGAGGACGAATTTGAGCTTCATAACCTAAAGGTAATTCTATAAAAATTCCTGTTGGGATAAGTTGTCTTTCTAAAGAATCTAGTTCGATAGGAGTTTCTATATTTGCATACAAATCCATTCCTGCCGAGCCTTCAGTTTGATAAAAAGGAAGAGGATTTGATGATGTATTTATTATTTTGACTTGAAGTGTATTTTCTATAATTGTTGTATCCAAAATTAAATTCGTTTTTGAGATAGAGTTTATTTTTCTAAATTAGAATAAATATGAAATGCTAAATTTAAGAAAATTCAGAATAGAAAAACAAAATAGGAAAAGGAATTGCCTTAAATCTTTCAAATATGTTTATTTTGAATTAAATCCAGTATTTTTATCAAAAATAAATAAAAACTAATCTTTTAGCTGAAAACTAAAGTTTAGAGTATATTATTTCTCACTCTAAAGAGCAATGCTATTAAGCTAAGAAATTCTGTTCCGTAGGAACTCTATATTGGTAGAAAAAAAGTAGATAAAAAAGTCGTTTGTTCCGTTAGGAACTTTATGTGGGTAGCATTTTGATGAAAAATATTACCAATATACAACTCCTACGGAGTAAAGGAACAACGTATTTTACTTTTCTACCAATATTGAACTCCTAAAGGAGTAAAATACAAGAAAAAAATCCTTAGCTTAACAGCGTTGCTTATAAAGCGAGCGCATAACAAATTGTCGCACGAAAGAAAATAAAAACAGGGTTAAAACCCTGTTCAATTAAAAAACTACTCTGAATTATAAATTGGAC
>DAIUBX010000065.1:0-9851 GCA_036846465.1 Bernardetia sp. | reverse complement strand
ATTGCGTCAAATCAAAATTGGTAATGATTCGCTTATTTTTGATGGTAATTTTTTCACTTCTCAAAAATCGGCAAATGATTCTATTCTGAATAAAATCATATTCCAACAATCTGAAAATGATATTATTTCCCTTGAAAGCAAATACAATTCGATTTCTTTTAAAGTAGCAGGATTATTTTTTGCTGAAGAAAATCGTACTCAATACAGTTATTTTTTGGAAGGACTAGATGAAGAAAAAAATGAAAAATGGTCAGATTGGACAACTCTAAACATAAAAGAATACAATAATTTAAGAGAAGGAACTTATACTTTTCATGCAAAAGCCAAAAATTATTTAGGCGAAGAGAGTTCTGAAGTAACTTATCGATTTGAAGTTTTACCTCCTTGGCATCGTACCAAAACAGCATATACTTTGTACTTACTTTTTGGTTTTGTGCTTATTTTTGGCTCGGCTCGTCTTTATACACATCGTTTACGCAAACAAAATGAAGAATTAGAAAATTTAGTAGCAGAGCGAACCGACGAACTTTCTCAAAAAAATGTAGAGCTTTCTACTCAAAATGAAGAAATTGTTCAGCAAAGAGACCAATTAAATATCAAAAATCAGCAAATTGAAGAACAAAATAAAAATATTGTTTCTAGTATTAATTATGCAAAACGAATCCAAACGGCACTTTTGCCAATGGAAAAACGCATCAAACAAGAAATTCCAGAGCATTTTATTTTTTATAAGCCTCGTGATATTGTCAGTGGAGATTTTTATTGGATAGAAAAAATAGAGGAAAAAATAATTATTGCTGTGGCAGATTGCACAGGACACGGAGTTCCGGGTGCGTTTATGTCTATGCTTGGAATTAGTGGGCTTACGGACGCTGTTTTTCAGCAGAAACTTACTCAACCCGATTTAATCTTGACGCATTTGCATAACTATATTTATTCGGCTTTAAAACAAAATCAATCTGATAATAGAGATGGAATGGATATTTGTATTGTTGTTTGGGACAAAACTAAAAATCAAATTCAGTATGCAGGTGCAATGAATCCACTTTATTATGTTCAAAATGAAGAACTTATCACTCTAAAAGCAGACAAAATTCCTGTTGGTGGAACAATGGCAAAGGAAAGAGTTTATACACCTCATAGTATAAATCTTCACGTTCCGACAACTATTTATTTGGCTTCTGATGGTTATCAAGACCAATTTGGAGGAGAAGAAGGACGAAAATTTATGACCAAACAGTTTAGAGAGCTTTTATTAGAAATTTCTCATTTGCCTATCAAAGAACAAGAAAATAGAATAGCTAATGTATTTGAACGTTGGAAAGGAAAGACGTATCAAATTGATGATGTTCTGGTTATGGGAATGAAAATTGGATAAACTGCTATATTTTAATCTATTTTAAATCTGTTTTTTGAAGCAACCTAAAACTAAATTTATGTCTCTTGTGTTTATGGAAATAAGGTAGTGAAAAATAAAGTTTCTAATCAAAAGGTACTAGACTTTTTTAACTGATGTTCTTAAACTCCCTAAAAATCAAGCTGTTTTACTTCGGTTTTTTACAGAAAAATTGTATCTTCGTAGTAAATGTAATTTAACAAAAAGTTGAACAGTTTAGTTAACTAATTAGATATTCAAAACACATACAAAACGCAAAAGAAAAATAATAACACATTGTAATCATATAATTAATTCTTATATGTTTTTAATCATTTTTGTTTTTATCTTTATTTTGTAATAAAAAATAGACAGGCGTCTTATGCAAAAACAAGAACAAACCAACGTTAGAGAGAAAAAAACAACTCTTGAAAAAATGGAACAACAGCACCCTTATGTCATGATGATGTATTTGGGTGTAATGGGAATATTTATGGCATTTACGCTTTTGATGCTGCTATTTTTTAATGAATCTTTGATAAAAGCTGTTACTCATCCTATTCAGTTTCCGTATGCTTTTTTTGTGAGTACAATCGCTATTGTTAGCAGTAGTTTTTTCTTAGAAAAAGCACGTCAGCAGTTTTATAAGGATAATTTCAAAAAATTAAGAAATAATCTTTTAGCTGTTTTTGGTTTAGGAATTGTCTTTTTGTTATTGCAAATAATTGGAGGTTATGAGTTACACCAAAACAAGATTTATTTAGAAGGCAAAACGGCTGGTGCTTACCTTTATATTATTTCAGCTTTTCACATGATACACCTTATGGGAGGGCTTATTTATTCGGCTGTCTTGCTCAATCAATATATCAAAAAAGCAAATGACCCCGTCCAGATTTTGATTACAGTTACTAATCCTTTTGAGAAAATTAAGCTCCAACTTCTTACTATTTATTGGCACTTTATGGATATTCTTTGGGTTGTTATTTTTACAGGTTTCTTAATTGCCTTACTGTAATCATTATAATCATTTAATACCCTAAAGCTGTATCATCGCCACGTAAATAATCAGCAGCACCAATATAATTTTTATTTGGCAAAACTAAAATCGCATCAACATGTCCAAGTTGACTTACTTTTCTGAGTTTATGTCCTAATTGTTCCAACTTTACGATAACAGAATCAGATAAATTTTCATAATAAACCTCATCAGGTAACCATTGATGATGTACACGATTTGCATTTACAGCATCTTGAATATTCATTTCAAAAATAGTTGTGTTCAAAATTACTTGAAAAACAGTAGTAATAATTGTCGAACCTCCCGGTGTTCCGACAACCATAAAGAGTTCATTTTTTCCTGTCTTTGAATTTTGTTTTTCTACTATTGTCGGAGTCATTGAAGAAAGCATTCTTTTATTTGCTTCAATCTTATTTGCTTCTGCTCCCACAAGCCCAAACTGATTTGGAAAACCTGCTTTTATACTAAAATCATCCATTTCATTGTTCAAGAAAAAACCTGCTTCAGAAACCATTACCTTTGAGCCATAATTTCCATTTAAAGTCGTTGTGATAGAAACAGCATTTCCTTCTTTATCTGTAATCGAAAAATGAGTCGTTTCCATACTCTCAATTATAGTTACTTTTCCTTCTTTTATGCTATCAGAAGGTGTTTTTTTGAAAAGTGAAATCGTAGAATTTCGCTCTACATTATACGAAGAATCTAAAAGCATTTTTTGAGGAACATCGTAAAAATCTGGGTCGCCAAGATAGGTAGCTCGGTCTGCATAAACTCGCCTTTCTAATTCTGTCAAAATATGTAAAGTAGTTGCCCAATTATGTTTTGTTTGTACTAATTTGGGTGTAGAACGATTTTGATTGATATAATTTGCAACTCCTTGCATAAGCTGTGCAAGAGCAATTCCACCACTTGAAGGAGGAGGCATTGAGAGAATGGTATAAGCTATTTTTTTATCAGAATTAGTAGTAGTATCACTCAAATAAATAGTCTGTGAAATAGGTTTCCTCCAAACAGGTTTATAATTATCTAAGTCTTTCTGTGTAATAATTCCTTTTCCTTTATTGATTTCTTTCAAAAGTAATTCAGCCGTTTTTCCTTTATAAAATCCATCTCGTTTTTCATTTTTAATTCTTGTGAGTGTTTGGGCGAGTTGTTTTTGAATAATTGTATTTCCTTTTTGCCATCTTTGGTTTAATGAATCGCTATTATTTCCTTGAAAAATAAAGACACAGTTTTCTTTTGTATTCCATTTCTCAAATTCTTCTTGATACTCATTGAGTTTATTAGCTTCGTTTTCTGTCAGTAAAATTCCGTTTTGAGCTAATTGTACAGCAGGTTCTACCAACTCTTCCCAACTCACATTTTTAGAACCCTGTTTTTCAAACATTTCTACCATTCCTGCCACACTTGCAGGAACACCAACAGACAAATGTCCTTCTTGACTGATATTAGGAAGAGGAGTTGAATTTTTATCCAAATACATATTTGTTGTGGCAGATAGAGGCGCAGTTTCTCTAAAATCTAAAGCCATAGATTCTCCATTTTTGAATCTCAAAATAGCAAACCCTCCCCCTCCAATATTTCCAGCACGAGGATAAGCAACAGCCAAAGCAAACTTTACAGCAATGGCAGCATCAAAAGCATTTCCTCCCTTTTGTAGAATTTCTAAACCAATTTTGGAAGCCAAAGGATGTGCCGTCACGACCATTCCATTTTTACCCAAAATTCCATTCTCATCTGTTTTAACGAATGGATAAACAGATTTTAGAGAAGGGCGTAATTCTGTTGGATCTAAATTCTGACTTGTCTTACAAGAAAATAATAGAACAAAAAACAACAGAAAAGTCAGAATAGAAGTAGAAGAATAGCGTAGTTTCATGGTTTTATTTTTTAAAAAGAGTCTATAATCAGACACCTATCAATGGGAATTACTAAATGTAATCATTTGATGTATCAAATTCAATTTGTAAAATAATTATTTGTAAATTAGTATCTTTCAAAAATTAATTACATACGAATTTCACAGACTCAAGTCTGTGCTACATAAAATGATTATGAAAGGAATAGAATTTATCCAAGAAAATGGAAAGACAGTAAAAGCAGTCATTGATTTACGAGTTCATAAAGCTCTTTTTGATGAAGTATTTGCTCGTTATCAAGCACAAGGTCAGAGTAATCCAAACTCTTCAGTTCACACACATTCAGGAGGACATATTGCTGATAATGTTTCTGGAAATCATGCTACCATTGCACAAAAAGCCATTGAAGCAGCAAGAACTTATTTAGGAACACAACACGTAATGGGAGGAGTTTCGAAAAATGGATTGGATTGTTCTGGACTTACTCATGTAGCTTTCAAAGAAGCAGGAATAGAACTTTCAAGAGATTCTCGCTCACAGGCTGTTACGGGAATAGATATTTCTATCGATAATGTAGAAGCAGGAGATTTGGTGTTTTTTGCAACAGGAAGCGATCCAAACCGTATTAGTCATGTCGGAATTATTACCAAAATAGGTAATAGTAGAAATGAACTAGAATTTATTCATACTTCTACTTCAAGAGGAGTCGTTGAAGAGCAATTATTCAAATATGAGTATTGGCAAAAAGCATATCGTCATGCTAGGCGTGTGATTAGTCCATTGGCTTAGAATAATGTGATACTATTTTTTTTGCAGCTCAACAAAGAGTAGCAAAATTTAACAACTCATTTTAATTTTTTTAATTAGAATGAGTTTTTTTGATTTTATCTCCTTTATTGTTCGATGTACTAATTTTTATCAATGGCATCGATTAACAAAACTAAAAATACGTACCTTTGCTACTTTTATAAGGTTTACAAATCAATACCACTCCAATGAACATGAATTTTTTTACAAAATCAGTAGCTTTGATTTTCCTATCTATTTTACTGTTTTCTACACAATCCGTATTTAGCCAAACAATCAATCAGAGTAATTCTGAAAAAAAATCGAAGCAAAATCTAATAGAATCACGTCCAAAATTAGTAATTGGTATTGTTGTCGATCAGATGCGTTATGATTATTTATATCGTTTCTATAATCAATATTCTGAAAATGGATTTAAAAGATTATTAAACGATGGTTTTTCGTGCGAAAACACGCATTACAATTATACGCCAACCAATACAGCCCCCGGTCATGCTTCCATTTTTACAGGAGCAACTCCAACCAATCATGGAATAATAAATAATAATTGGTACAGTAGAGCTGAAAATAGAATGTTTTATTGCACAGAAGACAACACAGTACAAGGTTTGGGAACTTCAACTCCAGAAGACAAAACTGGAAAAATGTCTCCTTACAACCTCAAAACAAGTACAATTACAGATGAGCTTCGACTGGCTACCAATCAAAAAGGAAAAGTAATTGGTATTTCGATAAAGGATAGAGGAGCAATTCTACCAGCAGGACATATCGCTAATGGTGCGTATTGGTACGATTCAAATACAGGGAAAATGATTAGTAGCACGTATTATTTTGAAAATTTGCCTACTTGGGTTTCTGAATTTAATGATAAAAAAGTTGCTGATTCGTATATCAAAAAAGGTTGGGAGTTGCTTTTTCCAATAGAGAATTATACAGCAAGTTTGCCAGATGAAAGTAAATACGAAGTAATGCCTACAAAAGAAAAAAAGGCTATTTTTCCTTATTTTATAGATGAGTTTGCTAAAAAAGAAAAAAGATACAAACAATTTCCTGTTACTGCTCCTGCAAATACTTTTTTGAGGGAATTTGCACAGGAAGCTATCTTGAAAGAAGATTTAGGAAAAGATGAAATTACTGATTTTCTGACACTTAGTTTTTCTTCTCCAGATTACATTGGTCATCGTTACGGCATTTATTCGGTAGAGATAGAAGATACCTATTTGCGTTTGGATAGAGAATTGGCAGCTTTGTTTGAGTTTTTGGATAAAAATGTAGGAGAAGGAGAATATACACTTTTTTTAACGGCTGATCATGCAGGTGCGCCAACTCCTTCTCATTTGCATGACTTGCAATTTGAGGCAGATTATTTAGAGTGGGATTCTATGAAACTAGAATTGAATACTTTTTTGGAGAAAAGTTATGGAGAGGGAGAATTTGTGAGTTATCTTAGCGACCAAGATGTTTATTTGAATAGAGAATTATTGCTTGAAAAGAAAATTTCATTACAAGAAGCACAACAAAAAACAGGTGAGTTTTTGCTTACTCAAAAAGGAATTTCTCAAACCATTATAGCAACTGAACTCAGCAAACAAATTCAAAGAACAGGTTTTTTGCAGCTTATTCAAAATGGATTTAATCCTAGACTTTCGCCTGATGTAGCTTTTCTTTTTCAGTCGGGTTATATGGATGCGTATTACAAAAAAGGAGGTACTACACACGGAACACCTTACACGTATGATACACAAGTTCCTCTTTTATTTTTTGGTAAAAATATCAAACATGGACAAACGCATCGTAGGGTAGATATTACAGATATTGCAGCAACCATGGCAGCTTTATTGAAACTTCAACAGCCAAGTGGTTGTATTGGAAATCCTATTGTAGAGATTTTTGAATAGAAAGAGATATAAAAATAATTCTGAGGGTAAAATTATCAAAAGCAATTTCTGAAAAGAAATTGCTTTTTTGTTGAAATGTGAAATAAATAATACAAAGTTTGAGAAAAGGCGTTATTATGTAAAAGTATTCTATGAATAAGCCAAAAATTATTATAATTTTGTTATAAGCTGGCAATTCTGTTTTGAGACGTGTTTTCATATCAATTTTGTCTAGATTTTTATAAATATCAATTCTACTACACAATTTTTTAAAAAACACAGACTATGAAGAGAATATTACTACCTATATTAGGGGTAATTTGGGTTGCATTTTTAACCATAAACACATCTTTTGCCCAACAAAATGGCATTATTCGATGTGCCACTATGGAAAATGATGCTGCCCTAAGAGCCAACAATCCCAGTTTAGGAACACTTGATGATATGGAGCAAATGCTTGCTCCTATTATTGAACAAAAAAAACTACAAGCTCAGAATCCAAATGCACATATTGTAGATGGAGTCTATATTATTCCAGTTGTGGTACATGTAATTCATGAAGGTGAAACAGTAGGCACAAATACAAATATTTCTTATGCTCTTATTCAATCTCAAATCGAAACATTGAATGATGACTTTCGTCGTCGTTTTGGTACAAATGGCTTTAATACCCATCCTGACGGAGCAGATACAAAAATTGAGTTTCGTTTGGCACAACGTAAACCAGATGGTTCTGCATTTACTGAAATTGGAGTTAATCGTATTAATGGAACGACTCTATGGGGTGGAGGAGCTTATACTACTGCTTTTATTAATGGTACTATTAAACCCTATACAACCACTACCCAAGGATATGATGGATCGGTGTATATGAGTTTTTGGTGTGTTGATATTAGTGGAGGTACTTTGGGATATGCACAGTTTCCTCAAACTACAATAAGTGGAGGAACGGCAATGAGCTGTAACCCAATCAATACAGTTACAGACGGTGTCGTAATGGATTATGAAACTGTAGGAGGTCAAACTACTCCAAGTGCAGGTGCGCCTTACAACTTAGGTAGAACTGCAACCCACGAAATTGGACATTGGTTAGGTCTTCGTCATATTTGGGGAGATGGAGGTTGTGGAGTAGATGATTTTTGTGCTGATACGCCTACTGCTGGTGGTTCTAATTTTGGCTGTGCTACAGGAAACAACTCATGTACTGATACACCTGTTGATGCACCTGATATGGTAGAAAACTATATGGATTATTCGGATGATGCTTGTATGAATATCTTTACGAATGACCAAAAAATTCGTATGCGTACTGTTTTAGAAACGAGTCGTTTTTCACTTATCAATTCAGTAGCTTCTATTCCACCGAATCCTAGCGATGCAGGTGTTTTGGCTGTCTTGACACCTATTGGCGACGTGTGTAGTTCTACCGTAAGTTCTTCTGTTCGTATCAAAAACTATGGTTCTACTACTCTTACTAGTGTAACGGTTGAATATCGTATTGATGGAGCAGCTTTTACTGCTCAAGCATTTACAGGCTTGAATGTAGCTCCTAGTGGTACTACTGACCTTGTTTTGAATAATATCACAGGAGTAGCTTTGGGTAGCCATACATTTGAGGCAAGAACTATTTTACCAAATGGTGTTCCTGATCCTTTTACAGCTTCAGATTTATCAAATTCTACTTTTACTTTAGGAACTGGAGCGTTGCCTATTGTAGCAGATTTTGAAGGCGCAGATTTTCCACCTGCTTCTTGGGAGCGTCAGAATCCAGGAAATGATTGTAATTTATGGGTTGCAGATGCTTCTCCTACTTTGGTAGGATTAAATGGAGGTCGTACAAAGGCTGCTGTAATGAAACATTTTGGTTATACAGGTACAGGGCAACAAGATATTTTAGTGTCTCCTTCAATTAATCTTACCGACCCTACGGTTTCTGATGCTAAACTAGAATTTGATTTGGCTTATCGCCGAAGAAATAATACTACAGATGAAACATTGCGTATTGATGTTTCAACAGACTGTGGTGCTACTTGGGTTGCTGCTCCTATTTATACCAAAACAGGTGCTACACTTGCTACAGTAGGTAATTCTACAGCTGCATTTATACCAACATTGACTACTCAATGGAGAAGAGAAGTTATTTCGTTAAATGCCTACTTAGGGCAAAGTATTAAGGTACGTTTTGTTACAGTCAATGCAAATGGTAATAATTTATACATTGATAATATTAAAATCTATGATACTCGTCCTACTATACAATATACTACTGCAGCTACTACAATTACAGAAAACTCAACTTCTGGAACAGTAGATTGTAGAGGTTATCAAGATTTGAATATTCCAGTTACGATTAGTGTTGCTCCTCTTTCTGATGTTACTGTAAATGTAGCTGCAACAGGTGGAACAATGGATGCACAAGACTACACACTTCAAACATCTACACTTACATTTCCTGCTGGAAGTACAGCTTCTCAAAATGTTGTTGTAAGAGTATTTAATGACAATGCATTAGAGGTAGCTGAAAATTTACAGCTAACTTTATCGGTAGTAGGTACAGGAGCTATTTTGGGAACACCTATAGTTCATACGCTTACAGTAAATGACAATGATGATAATCTTCAAAATGTTACACAAACCTTGTTTACTGAAAACTTTGAAAGCTATGCTGCAGGTGCAGTTTCTGGTGGTTGGACTGTAACATCTGTAACAGCAGGACCAAACAACTGGGTATTTGGCGAAAATGGTGGAATGACAGGTACTCGTAGTGCTTACATTACTCAAAATGCAACTACTCGTCCATTGACATATGACATAACTAGCACTTCAAGAAGACGTTTGGTTTCTCCTGCTATTAATACAGTAGGTGCTACTAATCTTCAACTTAGTTTCAACTTTAAGGCAAATGGAGAGATATT
>DAIUBX010000064.1:0-9857 GCA_036846465.1 Bernardetia sp. | reverse complement strand
ATTTTTAAAAATCCAAAAATTGAGCTTAAATAAAAGTGTACGGTTTTAAAATTTTGGATTACCGAAAAACTAATTACAAAGTTTTTCTTCATTTTTTATTCCCCAATCCCTAAATCCCAATCTCTAATTCCTATTTGCTTTCTATCCTTTCATTCCTGTCAAATGATCAGCAAGATGTAAATAATGCACTCTTTCGTATTGTGATTTTGAGAGCTTTCCATACATAAAATGAGGTTCATACGCCTTTCCATAATTCTCAAAATCTGAAATAGACTTTCGCACTCTATCAAAAGCAGCTTGTATATCGCCCTCTTTTTCTATTGGTGTAGCATCTGGAATAGGGTCATTTCTATCATGGCTCATATAACCTTGTGCATCAAATTTTTCAAAAATAAGTTGTCCTATTGTATTTTGAATGATTTTTGGACGATGTTTTGGATAACCTGTCAAAGAATATTCGATACTTTGAGCGCAATGAACCAAATTTTGATGCAACGACCAATCTCCCAAAAGCTGTATTTTTTGAGGTTCTAGTAAAGCTATTTTTTCTAATCTATCTAGTTCTTGTTGTACTTCTTTGAGAGAAGAAAAAGAAAGGTTACGCAAAACTTCATTTTTTGTAGATAATTTATGGTCAAGAGCAAAACTTCCTCCCACTCCTCCCACCAAAACAACTCCTGATGTAATTGCTCCCACTTTTAAAAATTTGCGACGATTCATAAATAAGTGTTTTTTGATTCTGTTTTAAGATATAATTCATAATTTACACAAAAAAAATGCTATTTTTCAAAACTTCGTCTATCTTTTTTTACCTTCGTAGCTGTATATACTCAAACCTATAAGGTTTCCAAAACCTTATAGGTTTAAACTCTAGCAAATTATGAAAGTTACAGAAAGCGAACAGTTATTAGTAAAACATCTTCAAGGAACAATTTCGCCTTACGAGCGAACTATTTTGATGCGTGTCATTGAAGAAAGTGAGGAAGAAGAAGACACAAATAATGCAGAACTTCCTTCTCAAAAAGTTTTGGCGTGGGAAGAGATTTGGCAAAGAACTAATTTAGAAATTCCGAATCTTGATTTTGATAAAAATTCAGAAAATACAATCTTATCTTTTGAAGAAATTGTAAATCAAGTCAATCAGAAATTAGGTTTTGAAAATGTAGAAAATACAGAAACACAAAAAGAAAAATCTAAAAAAGAAAAGGAAAAACAAAACAGAGCAGTTCCATCAGCCACAGCTTTATCCGAACGAAGAGAATACGAAGAATTTGAAGAAACCGAACTTCAAA
This sequence comes from Bernardetia sp., assembly GCA_036846465.1. Lineage (GTDB taxonomy): Bacteria > Bacteroidota > Bacteroidia > Cytophagales > Bernardetiaceae > Bernardetia. The sequence continues at coordinate 8,565 of DAIUBX010000064.1, read as the reverse complement.
AACGATTAAAAAAACGAAAATCAAAAAATTCGTGGTTTGCTTTTTCTGTAATGATTGTTTTTGCTGTTGCTTTAGGTGTTGGCTTGCAATACCTAAATGATTATGTAAATAGTTTACCAAAGGATTGGACAAACAAAACGCTTTCAGATAGCTCAAAAGTCCGTTATACGACAGATTCTAGGTTTGTTTTTCCGACCGAATTTAGAAGTGATGAAAGAGCCGTTCAGCTTGTAGGTTTGGCAGAATTAGATGTCAAAAAAAATATAATTTCCTTTACACTTGATGCAGGAAGTTTCAGACTCAAAACCAAAGAAGCCATTTTTAACGTATCTAGTAACGATAGTTTGTTTGTTTACGTCAAAAAAGGCGAAGTTACTGTTTATACAACTTCTGACACATTAGCAAGATTGAAAGAAAATCAATTATTGCGTTATTATCCAAAATTGAGAAAGTGGGAGGTAAAAGATATTAGGGAATAGGGAATGGAGATTGGGAAGTGAGTTTTTTATTTAATTAATTTTTGAGATGAAAAAGAAAATAAGAACACGGAATATAATTATTTCTACTATTATGTCCATCATATCAATAGGAGTATGGGTATGGTATATTCGTAATGAGGCTACTTTTTTTGACCTTATTATGTTTATATTTAGCGTGATAATGTTTGCTCCTCTTTTAAAAGATGTAATATGGCAATTTGCAATAGGAAATTTTGCTTTAAATTATAAACCTTCATTAATTCTACGTTTTTTCAAAGAAAAGAATAAACGAGGAAATACTGATATTACGAAATATTATTTCTTAGGTAGATATTATTTTGATAGAGCAGATTATGAAAAAGCAGAGAAACATTTTTTCAAATCTATTGAAGCAATTTTTTATAAAAATGTTATTCTAAAAACGGATGAGAATAAAAAATTCGATTCAGCAGGCGAACAGTTCGGAATAGAAAACGAGATAGAGAATTTTTACAAGAATAATAATGACTTTGTAGCCTTTTTAAAATCTTCTAAACTCTACTTATCAAAGTCTTATAATTTTATGATTGCTGGATTTGATGGTTTTTATTTACAAAATGAACCAATTAATTACTACGTAAAAACGAGAAAAATTCTTTATCTAAATGATACATTTTTACAAGATTATGATGAGGAAAAAAGACATTTTATAGAAAATGATAAGCCTTTATTTGACGAAAATGTAAAACTTACAAAAGAGCAAGAGAAAGCAAAAGATAAAAATGATTGGAAAAAAAAGACCATAGGTTCTGTTGATTTTCGTTGTATTGAAGTCAGGTTTATGTTAGAATGTGATGAATATGCCTATTACGAAAAAGCATTAGCAATAAGCCATGAAATTGTAGATATTGTAGAAAAAAGCACCAATCAAACTATTCTATGGCGATTACTTTATGTGCGTGGTTGTGCCTATCACAAATTAGGAGACGCTGATTTGGCTTGTAAAGATTGGAAACGTGGAATTGAATTAGGAGATGTGGAATTTAGTCAGAAAATGTATGATGAGAATTGTAAGGAATCATAAACTAAAAAATCTATGAAACGACATCAAGAAATTTTAGAGATTATTGGAGGAGTAATTGGGCTGGGTGTACTCTGTTTTTTTGCGTACAAAGCTTATCAAGTTATTACAGAATTTCCTGTTTTCTTTGGTGCTGTTGGTGGAGTTATACTTTTATGGCTACTTTATAATTTTAGAATTACGGCAGCAAGAATTAGTCTTTATTTTAATCCAAAAACGTCTTATAATTTACTCAAAAATCATCTTGAAAAAGGGCGTGCAGTAGCTTTAAAGAAATATATTTTTGGTAAAGCAGTTTATCATATTTATTATAAAGCCTCAAAAGATGAACGAGAAAAGTTAAATCAAGATACAGAAAAGGCTGAAAGATATTTAACTGATGCTTTAGAATTATTGAAGGAAAGAGATGAGAAAGTGAAAATAACACTTAAAGAAGATAAAGAAAAACTAGATAAAATTGGTAAGAAAATAGCCGACAGAATGAACAAAAAAAGTAAAGAAAATATCAAATGGTTTTTTATTGTAAAAGTGATACTAAAACAAATATTTTCTATGCTTACCATTATGTTTCCAATGGCTTTCAAAGTTATATCTATCTATTTTCATTATTCATTTCTAAAAAGTCCAAAAGTCTATTATTATAGAGGTGCAGTTCATACAGTTTCCAAAAAATACGAACTCGCTTTGGAAGATTTTGAAGAATGTTTGAAAGAAAATTATGAAGAAAAAAGTTCTCTTTATGGGAAACTATGTGCTTTATATGGCTTAGAACGCTATGAAGAAGCGCTAGGAATTGTAGAAGCAATTTTAGAAATAGATAAAAAACATAATAAAGCTATTTATGAACGAGGTTCAATTCATTACAAACAAGGAAATACAGAAGCAGCCTGTAAAGACTGGAAACTTGCAATAGAATACGGATATAAAGAAGACACAGAGGAAAAAGAAAAGCGCAAAGAAAGATGTGCTAATTTTTAGTCTAAAAATAATCGTTTTTTAAGAAGTTAACAATCTCACAGATTAGTTAATAGGAAGTTTTATAAAGTAGTAATTTTGAAATATAGATAAAAATAGAAAACCATAAAAAATGCCTACAAAGTGAGTTCAACTCTGTAAGCATTTTTATAGAAAATAAAATCTATTTATTTAGCAGGAAGAATTTTTCCACTTACTTCTCCAAAACCAATTCTTACAGAGTCATTCTGACAAAAACCACGCATTACGATTGTGTCATTGTCTTGAATAAATTTGCGTTCTACACCATTTTTTAGAGGAATTGTTTTTTTGCCTCCTTGTGTAATTTCTATAAGTGAACCATACGAATTTTCATCTTTTCCACTGATTGTTCCCGATGCACACATATCACCAACATTGATATTGCAGCCATTTACGGTATGATGTGTAAGTTGCTGTGCCATATTCCAGTACAAATATTTGAAACTTGAGTGACTAATTGTAGTCGCTTCTCCATTTTCAGGAATAAAATCTACTTCTAAGCTAATATCAAAATTATGATTTCCTGTGTATTTCAAATAATCCAAAACTTCTGGGTCTTGCTCTGGACTTGCCACTCTAAACGGCTCTAAGGCATCAAGCGTAACAATCCAAGGCGAAATAGAAGACGCAAAACTTTTTCCTAAAAATGGTCCCAACGGCACATACTCCCACTTTTGAATATCTCTAGCCGACCAATCATTGAAGACAACCATTCCAAAAATATGGTCTTCTGCTGTATCAATAGTTACAGAATCTCCTAATTTTGTAGATTTTCCAACAATAAAAGCCATTTCTAACTCAAAATCTAGTGTTCTACAAGGCGAAAAAATAGGTGGCTCGTCTTCATTTAGTTTTATTTGTCCTTTTGGTCTATGAACTTCTGTACCCGAAACAACAATCGAAGAAGCACGACCATGATAACCAACAGGAATATGTTTCCAGTTTGGCATAAGTGGGTCGCCATTTGGTCTGAAAAGTTTTCCTAAATTAGTAGCGTGTTCGATGCTAGAATAAAAATCGGTATAATCTCCAACTTTGACAGGCATGTGCATCGTTACGTTTTCGATAGGAAAAAGAACTTTGTCTTTATTTTTTTCTAAATCAGAACCAATTTGTAATAATTCTGAAACTTTTTCTCGTGTTGCTCTCCAATTTTGTTGTCCTAATTCTATAAAAGGATTAAGGATATTTTCATAAAAAACGCTGTGGTCAAAATCCAAATCATTGATAAGATTGAGTTCGGAAAGTTCGCTCATATCCAAAACAAAATCACCAATACGAATGCCTACACGAGCATCTCCATTGGAAGTAGAAAAAATACCAAACGGTAAGTTTTGAATTGGAAAATCGGAATCTTTTTTTACTTCGACAAAAGATTGTAAGGCTGGATTATTGGCTTTGAATGTGTGTGCTGACATGAAATGTGTATTTATTAGTTTATTTTTGAGGTTAAAAAATTGCTATACTGCAAATATACACAATCGTATAGAATTGATTTTGTTGAAGTTATTTAAACTTTGTCAATAGTTCAGAGTACAGGTTTTGCTTTCAACTATTGTCAGAGTTTGCTTAGGCAAACTACTGACAAAGTTTTTTGATTAAAAAAAGTCAAAAGACTACTTTTTTTCTTGATATTCCTTTATTTTTTGAGCAATTAATTCTTTATGTAAATTGGTTTCGGCTTCTACTAAACTTTTTATTTCTTGGTCTGTGAGTTGTTGGTCATACCTCTTTGAAAATTTTATTGAGCCATTTACACTTTCTATAATATATTCTTTCTCTAAAAAATCAACTTTTATCATAGATAGATTTTCTTCAATACGAATTCCTTCATACGAAAATTCAGATGAAAAATAGTCTAAATTTATTTTATTTATATTTTTCTTTACAACCATATCTTCAGGTACTTCTTCTTCGTCAAAATGCAACAAAAACCTGCTTTCTAAGTAAAATCTATCAAATTTTTTGTTTCTTTTAATAAATTCTTTTTTTAATCTACTTATAGAATTATCATAAATAATTTGAATGTTTTCTACTGAATTAGAAGGAGCAACTTTACTCGTAGCCGTTTTAAGCTGTTGTTCTAAAAGTGCAATTTCTTTATCCAAATCATTTGGGTCGCTAATGTCTTCTCCTTTTGCTGCCGAAATCATAATTTCTAAAGAATGAATGATATTTTGAGCGATATAATCTATAAAAGGAACAATGTTATCTCCATCAGCTTGTCGCAAAACATTGTAATAATTTTCTTTGTCATTTGTTTTTATGATAGCAGGAGGAAAATCAAAACGCATCAAAATAAGATTCATAACTAACCTTGCCGTTCTTCCATTTCCATCATCAAAAGGATGTATTCTGATAAATTTATAATGAAATTCGGCTGCCAAAATAATTGAATTACGCTCTTTATTTTCCTTTTCTGTTTCGTACCATTGCATCAAATCGTGCATTTTTGAAGGCGTTTCTTCTGGCGAAGCAAAATAAAAAGTTTCGCCTGTTTTGGTCAGAACGTGATTAGGCTGTGTTTTATATTTTCCTCCTTGAATAATTCTTGTAGTTTGATTTCCTTTTGTATCAATAGCTTTTTTAGAAATTGGCTCACTTCCCAAAAGCATTTCATTCAAAGAACGAATAAAATATTCTGTAATGGGTTCTTGTTTTTTTACAATTTCAAAAATCCAATCCATTGCTTCATTGTGTCCTTTTATCTCCAAATGGTCTTTTAAAGGTTTTCCTTGTGCTGTCAGTCCATGTAAAAGCAACAATTTTGTTTCTCCATAAGTAAGCGAATTTCCTTCAATATTATTGGAATGATAATTCCAATCTAATCTAAATTTTTGTAAAACTTTTTGATTTTGTTCTTTACTCAAAGGACGTAATTTGTCTAACTCTTTTTGTAAAGAAATAGCTTTTTTTATATTTTCTAGGTTGTTCATTTTTTTTAATTAAAACTATTTAAAAATTCTTTACACAGACTGGGAAGTCTGTGATACTTAAAACACATTTTCCAAATCCAATTCAAAACCTTTTAAAACATTAGATTTTACAATTCCTTTTTTACAGTAAATAATTTTGGATTAGGACAACCATTAACATAGATTCTATAATCCAGTATTTCTACTTTTACCATCAAATCAGGTGGGAAAATAAGTGGGTGGTCTAAATCGTAAAAAGTCCATAGTTTTTCAGCAGGGAATTTATAAATTATTTCCCAAATATCATTTTCATTATAAGAAGATTGCTCTTCAAATAAAGGTTCTTTTAAAGAATCAACAAATTTTCTATCTTCTTTTAGTTGTTCTTCTATCAACTCATCGATTATTTTTAAAACCTTTTCTTGATTTTCTCTATTCAATAATTTTACATAAGTTAGAAGCCTTTTATTTACCCTTCTCATAGTTTTTTAGGTGTAAAATTGTATAATTACGACACTTGAAAACTGTCGGCTACAGAAATTCATTTATCATTCGTAATATAAATACTGATAACTGAAAATCATTTCCCCACTCTAATTTTAAACTCATTCAATTTCAAAAGAGCTTCCACAGGCGAAAGGCGATTGATGTCAAGACTTAATAATTCGTCTTTTAGTTTTTCTAAAATTGGGTCGCTACCTTGATTTTCTCCAAACAAACTATTTTGATAAAATGTATTTTTTGGTGCAGATTGTAGTGTTTCTAAGTCTTTATCTTTGAATTTATTGGTTTCAAAATGGTGCATCATTTCTGATGCTCTCAAAACTACTTTTTTAGGCATTCCTGCAAGTGAGGCTACATTTATTCCAAAACTGTGTTCACTTCCTCCTTCTTTTAGTTTACGAAGAAAGATAATTTTTCCTCCAACTTCTTTCACCGAAACATTGTAATTTTTGATTCTCTCAAAATCTTTTTGAAGTTCGTTAAGTTCGTGATAATGCGTTGCAAAAAGTGTTTTCGGTTTTGCATTCGGTAAAGTATGCAAATATTCTACAATCGCCCACGCAATCGAAATTCCATCATACGTGCTTGTTCCTCGTCCTATTTCGTCCATCAAAACAAGACTTCTATCACTCAAATTATTCAAAATACTAGCCGTTTCCGACATTTCTACCATAAAAGTAGATTCTCCTTTTGCAATATTATCCGATGCTCCAACTCGTGTAAAAACCTTATCCACAACACCAATTTTGGCACTTTTGGCAGGAACAAAACTTCCAATTTGAGCCATCAAAACAATCAAAGCCGTTTGTCGTAAAAGGGCAGATTTTCCAGCCATATTAGGTCCTGTAATGATAAAAATCTGTTCACTTTCAGGATTCATAATTACATCATTTGGAACATACTGCTCTCCAATCGGTAATAATTTTTCGATAACGGGGTGTTTTCCTTCTCTAATTTCTAAAATGGTATCGTCTGTAATTTCAGGCAAGGAATAATTATTTTGCATCGCCACTTCTGCAAGTCCACAAAGGGCATCAAGCATCGACAAAAACTTTGCATTTTGTTGAATCACTTTTACATACTTTGCCACTTCTGAAACCAAATTATGATACAAAGTATATTCAATACTTGCTATTTTATCTTCTGCTGTAATGATTTTTTCTTCCCATTCTTTGAGTTCAGGTGTGATATAACGCTCTGCATTGACAAGCGTTTGTTTGCGAATCCACTCGGCAGGAACTTTATTTTTGTGTGCATTACTGACTTCAATATAATAACCAAAAACTTTATTGTAACTGATTTTTAAGGAAGTAATCTGTGTAGCAATAATTTCCCTCTGACGTACTTTTTCTAAAAAATCTTTTGCCGAACTAGAAATATCACGCAGCTCGTCAAGTTCTTTATGAACTCCTCTTTTTATGGTCGTTCCTTGCTGAACGGCAAGGGGTGGATTATCTTCTAACTCGTCTTGTAATTTCTTTAAAATATCAGTATTCAAAACAATTTTTTCTCCAATGGCTTCTAATTCATTGGTTTTGCTCTTCAATAAAATATCTTTAATCGACGGAATTGCCTCTAAAGATTCTCTCAATTTTACTAACTCTTTTGGATTAATTCTTCCTACTGCCACTTTTGAAATTAACCTTTCCAAATCGCCTACTTCCTTTAAATAGGAACGCAATTCGCCTTGTAAAGAATCATTTTGAACTAAAATAGCTACATTTCGAAGTCTGTTTTGAATTGGTTTTGCATCTTTTAATGGAAAAGCGACCCATTTTCTCAAAAGTCTTGCACCCATAGGCGTAACCGTTTTATCCAAAATTTCAATCAACGAAGTACCGTTTGCGTGCATCGGAACGAGTAATTCCAAATTGCGAGTAGTGAACGAATCTAACCAAACATATTTATCTTGTTCGACTCTGCTTAAAGAAATAATATGATTTTTTTCGTGGTGTTCTGTCGTTTCCAAATAATACAAAACTGCTCCTGCTGCAATGGTGGCAGCGTGTAAAGATTCAATTCCGAATCCTTTTAATGATGCCGTTCCGAAATGTTTGGTGAGTTTTTCGTAGGCAAAATTGAGCGTATAAATCCACTCTTCGATAGCAAACTGTGAAAAATTACTTCCTTGTCTGACGACATGCGTTTCAAATTCTTTTTTATTGGATTTGCTATAAATAATTTCAGAAGGCGCAAAACGCTCTAAAAGTTGTTCAATGTAATTGTATTCTCCTTCAGCTACCAAAAATTCTCCTGTCGATAAATCCAAAAATGCAGCTCCCACAGCCTCATATTTTTTGTTTTTATAAAAATAAATAGAAGCTAAATAATTATTTTTTTTGTTTTCCAAAACATTATCTCCCAAAACTAATCCGGGTGTAACAAGTTCAGTAACCCCTCGTTTGACAATTCCTTTTGCTAATTTTGGGTCTTCTAGTTGGTCGCAAATGGCAACACGAAGTCCTGCACGAACTAATTTAGGCAAATAATTATCTAAAGAATGATGAGGAAAACCAGCCAAGGCAATTTCGGAAGCCGAACCGTTGGCACGTTTTGTAAGGGTAATATCTAAAATCTTGGCAGCACGAACAGCATCTTCTCCAAAAGTTTC
>DAIUBX010000063.1:0-9992 GCA_036846465.1 Bernardetia sp. | reverse complement strand
AATTTTTAAAAATCCAAAAATTGAGCTTAAATAAAAGTGTACGGTTTTAAATAGTCAAATCAATATTCTCTCTACTTTTTTGTTCGTCTTGATTTTCTATATGTCCATCTCTTAGACGAATTATTCGTTCTGTTTTTGCAGCAATATCATCTTCATGGGTTACAATAACGATAGTTTTTCCACTTTCATGCACTTGTTTGAAAAGTTCCATGACTTCATACGAGGTCGTTGTATCTAATGCCCCTGTTGGTTCATCAGCCAAAATTACTTTTGGATTTGTAATCAAAGCTCTAGCAATGGCAACACGCTGTTTTTGTCCACCTGAAAGCTCGGAAGGTAAATGATGCGCCCATTGACGAAGTCCGACACGTTCTAAATATTCCTCTGCTTGTATTTGTCTTTCTTTGCGTCCTACTTTTTGGTAATAAAGTGGTAAAGCTACATTTTCAGCAGCCGTTTTGAAAGAAAGTAAGTTGAAAGATTGAAAAACAAAACCTAAAAATTTATTGCGATAAATAGCAGCCTGTTTTTCAGAAAGATTTTTTATCAGTACTTTATCTAACCAATATTCTCCTTTATCATAATTATCTAGCATTCCCAATATATTAAGGAGCGTACTTTTTCCAGAACCTGAAGAACCCATAATGGAAACAAGTTCGCCTTCGTTTATCGTCATATCAATGCCCTTCAAAACGTGCATACTTTGCGCTGTGGTATGGTAGGACTTATGAATATTTTGTAGAGAAAGCATATTTCGGTTATCAGTGTTCAGTAATCAGTAGAAAAATATACTCAAGTTTAATGATTTTTTTTGTCTTCTATGTTCATTTGAAACATTTTTAACGAAAAATTTGATTTTATATCTATTTATCATTGTTATTTCAAGACTTTAAGCAAATGCTTGACTTTATCTGTTTGAATATAATCTACTCCTTTATTAATAGCTTCTATATTTCTATCTTTTGAGTGCGTATTAAGAGTCGCCACTAAAAATCCTTCTTGGTGTGCTTGTTCTACATTCTCTTTTGTCAATTTATTGGTTTGAACCGTAATTCCTCTGAGATTATATTTTCTAGCTTTTTCTAAAGCTATCTCGAATTCTTCGTAGGCAAAAATATGATAATTAGGACGTTCTTTTTGTAAAGATTCTATCAAATCTGTTCGTTTTAGTTCTATATAGACATTATTCAAATCAAGATTACGGTTTTGTTCGTATTTTTCTATCAAAGAAATAAGGTTGGTAATGTATTGATTATAATAACCCGTTGATTCAGAAGGCTCAAAACTTTTTATATCTAGAACAAAAGTATATTTTTCAAGATTCGGAAGGTGTTTGAAAATATCTTCCAAACGAACGACTCTATATTTGGTATAGGGCGCAGAACTTATATAAACAGCATCTTTAATTTCATTCCAGTTTTTCTCATGAACTTTTCCTTTTTTATTGGTTTTAGTTTCTAACTCTTCATCATGAAAAGCTACCAGAACACCATCTTTTGTCATCTGAATATCAAGTTCGACACCATCGACACCCAAACTCAAGGCATACATAATTGATTCATAACTGTTCATTTGGATAAACTTGTCCAATACCCATTCCTCTATGTCCGATAACTTTAATATTATTTTCAGATAAATTGATATTAATTTCTTCTTGTTTACAATAACTAAAAGAAAATATAAAAAAATAGACCAAATAGAATTTGAGATAATTTTTGATTGAGTACTAATTTTTTCATTGAAATTAAAAGTTAAGTGTCTGACAAATGAGATTGATAGCTATTTGAAGGAAAAAAAATTGAAACAAAATTAAAAAGTGTAACCAACAGAGAGTCCTCCCCAATGCTGATAGTCTGTATTAAACTCAAGTAAAGGTGTATAAGCAATCCTAAACATAAATCCACCTTTATGTTTTTGATAGCGATAACCTACTGTGAAATGAGCGTGATGGTGAATATCACGTTTGGGTTGAAAATTTCGTGAACTAGCACGTACAAAAGACGTAATCGTTTTTTCTGCCCCAAGCTCCAGTTTATGGTTATGTCCATACAAAAAATGTAGACCAATAGGAACAATAATTTCAGGATTGAAAGTATCTGTATAGTCATGCAGATAATAGGTGCTGACTCCCAAACGAAATGCAACAGCAATTTTTGAAGACGAATAATTAGGCAAAGAATAAATATGTTCGTAATTGATAGAACCATATCCTCCTACTCCAGCACCTTCGATATAAATTGTGTTTTTTGAAGTATTATCTATTGCATAATCTAATTTAGAATTAGATTGAGAAAATACTTGAATCGAATTACTGAAAAATAAAAGACTAATAAAACTCAAAAGATTAAAAAATGAAGACATTGCATTTTGATTTTAGTATATCCATTCTTTTACGATTTTAGAATAATAATAGTTGTATAGACAATCATTTATTAAGTTTTTTTTTGATTTTTATTAAAAATAATTAATAAATTAAAACAATGATATAACTTTAAAACAATTTATTTTTTTATATAAAAATAATGCTTATTAATATTTATAATTTTTTTTACACCTAAGATGTATTTGAAATAAACAATAAAAAGACTGAAATGGTCAATAAAATAGATGAAATAGTAGAAAATAGAGCAGTAAAAAATCACGATTTAGAAAGGAAATTGTTAAACCTTCCCAAAAACTTGCTTAAAAAAAACTATTCTAGTATTTTTGTATTTGAAAGTAATACTATCAATATAGTTAATTCTGCAATCATTATTAAGTTAGTTAGTAATCTTTCAAGCAATTAAAATCAATAAACAATTATTTTTCTCGTTTATAAAACCTTAAAAAAACTCTTCCTATGCTAGTATCCAACGGAAATTTCACAGACACACAAAACACTACATTCAAGCAAAAACCTGTTCGCAAAAAAACGCTAGTTACTGTTGCCAAAGGTGACGGAATAGGCGAGGAGATTATGAATGCAACACTTTCCATTTTGGAAGCAGCAAAAGCGAGAATAGATTTTGAGGAGGTGGAAATTGGAGAGAAGGTCTATAAGAAAGGACATACAGCAGGAATAACTCCTGAAACGTGGAAATCTTTACGCAAAACAAAGGTTTTTTTGAAAGCTCCTATCACTACTCCCCAAGGTGGTGGTTTTAAGAGTTTGAATGTAACGATACGCAAAACATTAGGTCTTTATTCAAATGTTCGTCCTTGTGTTTCGTACAGCCCTTATGTACAGACAAAACATCCAAAAATGGATACCGTAATTATAAGAGAAAATGAAGAGGATTTGTACGCAGGAATTGAACACCAACAGACTGATGAAGTAACACAGTGTTTGAAATTAATTACTAGCATCGGAACAGAAAAAATTATCCGTTACGCTTTCGAATACGCAAAAGTATATAACCGTAAGAAAGTGACGTGTTTTTCTAAGGACAACATCATGAAAATTACGGATGGACTCTTCCACAAAACATTTGATAAAGTAGCCAAAGAATACCCAGAAATAGAAAACGAACATTGGATAGTGGACATAGGAGCTGCAAAATTAGCTACCAAACCAGAGCAATTTGACGTAATTGTAATGCCTAATTTATATGGCGATATTCTTTCTGATGTAGCTGCCGAGATTACAGGGTCGGTAGGTCTTGCAGGTTCGGCAAATATCGGAGATGATTTTGCAATGTTTGAGGCTATTCATGGTTCTGCGCCTGATATTGCAGGAAAAGGAATTGCAAATCCATCAGGACTTTTACTTGGTGCTGTTCAGATGCTTGTTTATATTGGACAAGCAGACATTGCTGAAAAAGTACAAAATGCGTGGCTCAAAACGATTGAGGATGGAATTCATACAGGTGATATCTACAATGAAGAAACAAGTACTAAGAAGGTAGGAACAAAAGAATTCGGAGAAGCAGTAATCGAAAGATTAGGACAAAAACCTACTACCTTACAACCTGTTGAGTATGGAATAGGAAAATCAATTACTATTAATGTTGAGCCTACTAAAATAGCTAAAAAAGAACTGGTAGGCGTAGATATTTTCTTGCATTGGAATGATCCAGCAGATATAACAGGTAAGAAAAGAAACGCAAATACAATAGGCGATGCACTTTCTAAAGTAGCATTAGATAGTGATACCAATTTAGAACTTCAAATGATCACAAATAGAGGTGTAAAAGTTTATCCAAATGGATTTCCTGAAACTTTTTGTACAGACCACTGGCGTTGTCGTTTCCAAACTCAAAATGAAGAAGCAATTGACTATAAAGACGTTTTAGAATTAATGAATGACCTTTACAAAGCAGGTTTTGATATTATCAAAACAGAAAACCTTTGTGCTTTTGATGGTGTGCGTTCTTATTCTTTAGGACAAGGACAATAAAAAACAACCTACTTTTCTAACAAGACAAAAAGCCTTTATTCAAAAAATAAAGGCTTTTTTTAGGATTTAATAATATAGCATGAAAGGAAACTCAATGATTTGCTTCAAAATCTTTTAAGAATATCAATAACTCAAAAGTTTTGGTATCTTTGCAACGTTTTTCTAATGAAACTCAAATGACTTTTTTAATTTGTTGTCAATTTTAAGCTACAAAATTCAAGAAATAGATTGCCAAGACAACTATCTCTTTATTTTTTGCTAAATTGTAGAATTATTACCCAAATTTTGAAGTGATTTGAATTTTAAAATTTATTAACTAAGCGTATTTGAATGCAAAATTTAGCAGGTCTAGCAGAACTTTTAAGCACACCTCAAAAAGTGGTTATTTTTCCACATCAACGCCCTGATGCTGATGCTTTAGGTTCTTGTTTGGCTTTATCTCTTTATTTAAAAAAGAAAAATCATCAAGCGACGGTTATTTCTCCTACTGAATATCCTAGTTTTCTCAACTGGATGCCTCAAAATGATGATGTGCTTGTTTATTCAGAAAAAACACATCAAAAAGTAGAAAAGCTAGTTGCAGAAGCTACTTTGATTTGTTGTTTGGATTTTTCTAGTCCAAATCGAACAGCACCATTAGATACTTTCATTGACAAAAATCCTGATACTCCTATTCTAGTTGTTGATCATCATAGAGGTAAGGTAGATTTTGCTCATTTTGAATTGTGGGATATTACAGCAGCAGCAACAGCAGAATTAATCTATGAACTTATTCTTTTAATGAATGATAGACATTTGATAGATATTCCGACAGCGCAATGTTTGTATGCAGGTATCATGACAGATACTGCATCTTTCAAACACCCCAACACAACAGGAAAAATACACCGTATTGCAGCCGATTTGATAGATATGGGACTTGACTCTTCGTATGTTCAACGTATGATTTATGATAGCAATACCGAAAATAGAGTTCGCCTTTTGGGTCATGCACTTTCAGATTGTTTGACTGTTAAGCAAGATTTAAAAACAGCTTATTTTGTCTTAAAACAAAAAGATACTCGTAAATACAATACTCAATCGGGTGATACAGAAGGTATTGTAAATTATGCGCTTTCTATCGAAGGAATTGATTTTGCTGCTATCTTGATTGATTATGGTAATGAAGTTAGAATGTCTTTTCGTTCAGTAGGGGCTTTTTCAGTAGCTGATTTTGCTCGTAATTACTTCGGTGGTGGAGGTCATCATAATGCAGCCGGAGGAAGAAGTACCGAACCTCTCAAAAAAGTGGTAGAGCGTTTTGAAGAGCTTATCGAAGAACATCGTTCAGAGCTTACATCTACACGCTAATTTGGATTACTAATAAAAATTAATTTTTTATAAATCTTTTCTACTTTGGTTTTTATATTAGACCTTTGTAGGCTAATCTCAATGTATTCTTTTTTCAAAATCTATTTATTCTAGTTATTTTATTTAAAAAAACAAAAAATGAAATCTATTTTTTTATACCGTTTTATAGTATTTGCTCTAATTGGTCTTACTACGTGGTCTTGTGATTCACTCAACAAAGAAAAAGAACTTGATGGAATTCGTTACATGCTTCGCCAGCGTGGAGAAGGATTAGAATTGACTGACTCTAGTATTATTCAAATTTCCATGAAAATCTATAATAGCAAGGACTCCTTATTGCGTGATACTTACACAGAGGAAATGCCTATTATGATAGATTTGGGTGATTCGAATAATACAAAGATGGGTATTGTGAAAATTTTGATGAATGAAGGCAAAGTTGGAGACAGTGTTACAATGTTTATACACTCAGATTCTATTTTTGTACAAGGACAACCTCGTCCTCCTTTTATTGAAGAAGGAAGCTCAATTCGTCAAGAAATTAAATTAGTAAAGCATTTTACTCCAACAGAAGCTGCTGCTGAACAAAAAGCTATGCAACAGAAGTACATGGAAAAAATGATGAAAGAACAAGTTGAAGCACAAGCTGAATCTGAAAAAATATCAGCAGAACAAGTAGAATATATCGAAAATACGTATTTTAAAGAAAAAGGTATTACGGGTTTCAAAAAGACTGAATCAGGTTTGTTCTATACAATAGAGAAGCAAGGCAAAACAGATATCCAAACGGGCGATAAAGTAAAAGTAAACTACGAAGGAACATTGCTAGAATCAGGTGAAAAGTTTGATTCTTCTTATGACAGAGGAGAGCCTATTGAGTTTCCTATCGGACAAGGACAAGTAATACAAGCGTGGGATGAAGGAATTCCACTTATTGGACGTGGAGGAAAAGGATATTTATATATTCCTTCTAACTTAGCGTATGGTGCAAGAGGTGCTGGTGCTGCAATTGGACCAAATGCAATGCTTATATTTAAGGTAGAAGTAATGGAAGAAGTTACTAAAGCTGAAAAACAAGAAGGACAAAACCTGCAAGGTGGAGGAAACTAAAAAGACGTAATGAAATCATCAGATATTTTTTAATAAAGTATCTGATGATTTTTTATAAAAAAGAAACTATCTATCATTTGAAAAAATAATTTTATGTTTTTATATAGATTTATTCTCATTATTCTAGTTACTTGTGTTTCATTTTCAGTAAATGCGCAACAGAAGGACAAAAAAAATAAAGACGAGAAAGAGTTTAAAGGAATTCGTTATCAATTACAAACTACTAAAAAGGAGCGTAAAAATGCTCTCTCTATTACAGATTCTAGTATTGTAGAGTTGAGTATGAAAATTTTTAATAGTAAGGATTCTTTATTGAGAGGTACAGAAGATGAAGAGTATCCTCTTATTTTAGATTTGCGTGATAGTACAACGAGACAAATTCCTATCGTAGAAATTATGATGAATGATGGCAAAATTGGAGATAGTTTGACTTTATTTATTCACTCTGATTCTGTATTTCAAAATGGACAAATACGTCCTATCTTTATCCCTGAGGGAAGTTCACTCAGACATGAAATAAAGATTCTGAAAAATTATACAGCACCAGAATATGCTGCTAAATTAGAAGCCATGCAACGCAACTACATGGAAGAAATAGCTAAACAAGAACAAGAACAACAACAAAAAATAAAAATGGACGCAAAATCAAAAATACAAAATCAAATAGATTATTTAGAAAATACCTACTTTGTAGAAAAAGGAATTACTAACTTCCAAAAGACAGAATCAGGTCTTTATTATGTAATTGATAAACAAGGAACACCTATATCAAAAGGAAAAACTATAAAAGTGCATTACGAAGGAACACTTCTTTCAGGAGAGAAATTTGATTCTTCTTATGATAGAAATGACCCAATTGAATTTCCTATTGGAGTAGGACAAGTAATACAAGGTTGGGATGAAGGAATTCCACTTATTGGTACAGGTGGAAAAGGTACTTTATATATTCCTTCTCACTTGGGATATGGTGAGCGTGGTGCTGGTGGAATAATTAAACCAAATTCTACTCTTGTTTTTAGAGTGGAAGTATTAGATTAAGAATTTCAAATTCTAATTACTTATTTTTAAAAATTTACATTAAAAATGAAACTATCAAAATATATCTCATTGCTTTTTATTGGACTTGTCCTATTTACAGCTTGTGAAAAAGAAGATGAAAGTACTAATCCATCAAGTCAAACAGAACAAGACCAAATTCTTCAAGATTATTTTACTGAAAATAATATTACCCCTCAAAAAACAGCTTCTGGACTCTACTACGTTGTTACAGAACAAGGAACACCTATTCAGAATGGCGAAACTATAACAGTGAACTACGAAGGAAAATTATTATCAGGTAAAATATTTGATTCTTCTTTTGGAAAACAGCCATTTTCTTTTCCTGTTGGAACAGGGCGAGTTATACAAGGCTGGGATGAAGGAATTCCTCTTATTGGAAAAGGTGGAAAAGGTACTTTATATATTCCCTCTCACTTGGGATATGGTTCAAGAGCAACAGGAAGTATAATCAAACCCTATTCTATTTTAGTATTTAGAGTTGAGGTATTTAATTAATTTAATTTTAAAGGGGGATAATGAGAAAAACATCACTAAGAGATTTTTTTTAAAATAATTCCTATTCCCTAATTTCCATTTCCTAATTCCTAAATAAAAATGAAACTACCAAAGTATATTCTTTTCTTTTTTTTTATATTTTCATCTTGTAATAACGATAAAATAGAGCCTTTAATAGATGCAACTCTACAAGCAGAGAGAGAAGACCAAATTATTCAGCAATACTTTACTGAAAATAATATAACAGCCCAAAAAACAGATTTAGGGATTTATTACACAGTTTTGGAAGAAGGAGAAGGAACAGTAACACCAAATAAAGGAGCATCTGTAATCGTAAATTATGTAGGAACTGTTTTGTATGGACGACAGTTTGATAGTTCATATGAAACAAACCAACCTTTGACATTTACGATTGGTTCTAGTTCGGTAGTAGTTGGTTTTGAAGAAGCAGTAAAACAAATGAAATTGAAAGAAAAAACACGCTTTTTTATTCCTTCTCGTTATGCTTATGCAGAAACAGGAAGATCATCTGGTGGAAGAGAAATTATTCCTCCATTTGCAACTCTAGTTTTTGAAATCAAACTCGAAGTACTGTAAATATTTGATAAAAGAAATTCAGAATAAAATATATATACAATTATTTTTGAATCTAACTAAAAAATGGTATATTTGCAGGATATTTTGGCTGCAAATACCTAACTTCGGTGTTTAATCAAAGCATAGTCTAAATTTTAGAATCAAAATATAGTATTTTTCTTGTTTTTACCTGCATTTTATTTAGAATTATATCAGAATTAAAAAAAAGTATTCCAAATTATTTGAAACTACTTTAATTCACAATTATTTACTTAAGTGACAAAACCGTAAAATTTTATAGAGAGCTAATTTAAAAATACTCTTTACCTAATTTTAGGGCTTTTCTGACTTTAAAGAAAAATTTGTATTAACAAGAAAAGACAAAATGATAGTTATAAGATAATATATATAAAGACAATTAAAACGAATAATTAGCAAAATATTAGAATTTACGTAATTTTTAATTAGCTAACGCTGAATATCCATTTCGTAATTTGTAATTGATTTTCAGTAATTCGTAATTAATAAAAAATTCCATTTCGTTCACTCAAACCTATACGAGCCTTGGCTACATTAAAACACGGCAGAATAAACTTTCGTAAAACGACCTCCATTTTAGAATACCCACACTTCCTAGATGTGCAGGTAAAGTCGTTTCAAGATTTCTTCCAACTAGGTACTCCTCCTGAAAAAAGAACAGCAGACGGACTCTATAAAGTATTTATGGAGAATTTCCCAATTTCTGATTCAAGAGATAACTTTGTTTTGGAATTTGTCGACTATATTATAGATCCACCAAAATATTCTGTACAAGAATGTGTCGATAGAGGTCTTACCTATGCAGTGCCTTTGAAAGCAAAGCTACGTTTACTTTGTAACGATGAGGATAATGAGGATTTCGAAACTATCGAACAAGAAGTATTTTTAGGAAATGTTCCAGTAATGACTGAGCGTGGCTCTTTTGTTATCAATGGTGCAGAACGTGTTATCGTTTCGCAGCTTCACCGTTCGCCCGGTGTTTTCTTTG
>DAIUBX010000062.1:7875-10022 GCA_036846465.1 Bernardetia sp. | reverse complement strand
AAGAACGTCCTTTATACGAAAAATCTCTAAGCAAAAAGTATGTCCAAAGCAAAGGCGAAAGTGTGTAAGAAAGTGCAAATTGTATAAGCCAAACCAAAGCCAAATCTATCAAAACAGCTCCCACACGGTGTCCTGCGCTAACTACATTTAGGTTTTGTAGTGTTTCGTTAATCTTAAAATTAGAATTTACTCGGCTATAATATTCGGCCGAACGTTTTTTGAAATGTCCTAATGAAGTACTTTGAGGAATGGCAGGAAGTGTGCTAGTTTGATTACAATGACGATTTCCTAAATATTCCCAACTATCTGTATGAAAAGCTGATTTACATTCAGCACAAAGTACAATTTTGTCTCCAGCTTCTAAGGTATCACCTGTAATTGGGTCAATACGTGCTTGAGTCAAGAATTTTTCGTGTTGTTGTGGGTCTAGTTGATGAATGTGCATGATTTATAAATCTTTTTTGGAAAGTGCTAGTTTTTAGGTCTTATATAGGTAATACGTTAGAGTTTCGTTTTGTGTTGTATGGATTATTAATTTTAATTACTTATGTTGATTTTCAGTTCTACCTTCTAAAATCTACCTTCTAAATTCATTATTCTAATTTACTAAAATTATTCCTAAAAAGTTCTTTTTAGATTCTTATAAAAACTAAAATCTGAAAAATTTAACTTTTGAATTTCTATAAATTATGCTTTTTCCTATCAAATTGGTTTTACTTCCAAAATCTAGCTTCTGACTTCTAAATTTATTTAATATCTTTGAATCATAATTTTTAAAATTGAATTCTAACTATTTATTCAAACCTAAAAACACAAATGTATTATGAGTAAAGTATTGATTATTGGTGCTGGTGGAGTTGGCAATGTGGTTGTCAAAAAATGTGCGATGTTACCTGAAGTTTTTTCTGAAATAATGTTGGCTAGTCGTACACTTCTAAAAGTAGAAGCTGCTGCAAAAGAAGTAAAAGAATTGACAGGAAGAGATATTCAAACAGCAAAAGTAGATGCTGATAATGTGCAGGAATTGGTCGCACTTATCAAAAAATTTGCTCCAAAATTAGTCATCAATGTAGCTCTTCCCTATCAAGATTTGCCAATTATGGATGCTTGTTTGGAAACAAAAACACATTATTTGGACACAGCGAATTATGAACCAAAAGACGTAGCAAAATTTGAATATAGTTGGCAATGGGCATATAAAAAACGCTTTGAAGAGGCTGGAATTATGGCTCTTTTGGGTTGTGGTTTTGACCCAGGGGTCACAGGTGTTTTTACAGCACATGCAGCCAAATATCATTTTGATAAAGATGGCATGGAATATTTGGATATTGTAGATTGTAATGCAGGAAGTCATGGAAAAGCATTTGCAACTAATTTTAATCCTGAAATTAATATTCGTGAAATTACCCAGAGAGGAAAATATTGGCAAAATGGAGATTGGCAAGAAACTGAACCTTTGGAAATCAATAGAATGATTAATTATCCAGAAGTAGGGCCTAAAAAATCATTTTTGTTGTACCATGAAGAGTTAGAATCTTTAGTCAAAAATTTTCCTTCTATCAAAAGAGCGAGATTTTGGATGACTTTTTCAGATGAATATATTACACATTTGAGAGTTTTGGAAAATGTAGGAATGACTAGAATTGATGAAGTAGAATATCAAGGACAAAAAATTGTTCCTCTTCAGTTTTTGAAAGCTGTTTTGCCTGAGCCTTCTTCTTTGGGAGAAAATTATGAAGGACAAACTTCTATTGGTTGTCATATCAGAGGAACAAAAGATGGAAAACCTGCTTATTTTTTCATTTACAATAACTGCGACCACGCCAAAACGTACAAAGAAATTGGAGCACAAGCTGTTTCTTATACAACTGGTGTACCTGCCATGATAGGTGCAAAAATGATGTTGGAAGGAAAATGGATGAAAGCAGGAGTTTGGAATGTAGAAGAATTTAATCCAGATCCATTTATGGAAGATTTGAATAAATATGGCTTACAATGGCACGAAAAATCAAATGAGTTTGTAGAATTTAATGACTAATTCTGAATTTGATTTTTAAGATAAAACGGATTTAAGCAGTACTGTTTGAATCCGTTTTTTTTATGCAAAAATAAAAGTATCATTTACATCATTTCCACTTATTGTATCA
>DAIUBX010000062.1:0-7865 GCA_036846465.1 Bernardetia sp. | reverse complement strand
TATAGAGTTTTGATTTGGAATATAGACAGAAAAAGTTGTCTGTATAAAGGGCTTAGAATTACAAAAAACACTTCCCTCTAGTTTATTTACAGCTTTTTTGACTAAGTATAATCCTAAGCCACTTCCTATCGAACGTTCTGAAGAGCGTACAAACATGTTAAAGATAGAACTCAATAAATCAGCAGGAATTCCTTCTCCATTATCAGTTACTTCTATTAAGATTTGTTCTTTTTCTACTTTGATAAAAAGCTCTATGTTTGGTTGATCATTGATATTATGATAGATAAGAGAGTTTCGAAGTAGATTAATAATAATCAGACGCAGCCATCTTTTATCTGTAATAAGTGATGCATGAGATTCTATTTTAGTTTTTATGGATATTCCATTATGAGCATAATCATAAGCAGCCGTTTTTGCCTCTTCTACAAATAATTGTAAATCATTAATTTGAGTAAAAAATAAGTCTTCTTCTATCAAATCATGAAGCTGCATTAGCCTTCTAAGCATGGTATCCATTTGTTTGAGAGTAGCATCGAATAATTCTATATAGCTGTGTAATTCATAAATAAGCTGCATATTACTATCATCTTCTAACCCTTTTGCAGTCATTTTCAGAAGATTACTCAATCCTTCTAAACGTACTAAAGGCGCACGTAAATCATGAGAGGCTCTGTACATAAAGGTGTCTAGTTCATTTCTAACTTCTGCCAAGTTTTCTACACTTCTTTCTAATTCTTGTGTTCGTTCTTTTACTTTATGATTTAGATTAAGATTTAGAGTAGCAATTTTTTCTTTTTGACTAATAAGTTGTATATTTTGTTGTGCCGTTTCTTTATTTTTTTCTAGAAGCTTTGTATTGAGTTGCTTCTTTTGCTGGTTTTGATACAATAAAAGTGTTAAGAAAAATATAGCTGCAAAAAGTCCGAGGGTGGTTGTAAAGATTATAATTTGCTTATTTTCATTTTCCTTTTCCAAAATTTTTACTTGTGCTAATGCTTGTCCATTTTCAAAGGCTGATTGTATGGCTGCTAAATTAATTGCAATTTCACGGTGTGTAATCGAATCACGAATTAGTTTTGCTTCTCGCTCTAATTTTAATGCCATTTGAAAGCTGTCTTTTTTTACAAATAATTTTGCTTGTTCTTCATAAACAGATGCAATTGTTTTGTGTAGTTTATTTTTAGAGGCAATTTTGTAGGCACTATCCAAATAAAGACTAGACTGTTTAATATCTTCTCTTTCTCTGTAAATTCGTCCTAACAAAGTAAGTGCATTGGCAGCACTTCCCCAGTTTTGATATTGACTACTTAGCCGAGCATCTTCTTCCAATAAATAGATAGCTTGTCCATAATTTTTTTTCTTATAAAGAATTTCGCCAATATTTCCAGTAGCTAAAGCTAATGCAATTGTATCCTGCATTTGTGCTGCAATTTGTTTAGCTATTCTGTAATAATATAAAGAGGAATCTAGCTTTTCAAGTTCTCTATAAGATACTCCCAAATTATTAGCTGTATAGCGTTGTTCCCACAAAAAATTATTTTTCACAGCGTAATTATATCCGTAATTATAGTTTTTTATAGCCTCTGTATAATTTTCCACACTATAATAAATATCTCCTATGGTATAAAGCAAAATTACTTTGTTGAATTTATCATCTATCTTTGTGAAAATTTGTGAAGCATCTAAGGCATAAATAATAGCTTGTTCTTCTAGACCTAGTCTAATATAATTACCTGCCAAAAATTTAGCAGAAAAGGCACGTTCCTTAAGTAAATTATTATCTTTAGCTAATTTATAAGCTCTAAGATTTCGCTCTAGGGCAATCCCACGTTTTCCAATATCTTCCAAAACATGAGCCTCTAGCCAGTACATGCGTATTTTTACTTTTGTATCAGAAGTATCTTTAACTTTTTGTTGTAGAGAATTAATTCGCTGTTGGTTTACCTCATCCTCTCCGTCTCTAAGCAAAAGAATTAATTTGTCATAGGGTTTCATATCTTCTACGGAAGAAAGAAAAGCCAACTCTGTTTCGTTCCATTTTTTGCCTGCTTTATTTACTTGAGCAAACAAAAAAGGAAGTGTAGAAAATCCAAAAAACAGCAATAAAAGCCATTTTTTCATAGTTTGAGACAGTTAAATCTAAAAAAGAAAGTGGAAAATAAATAAGCAAGGACGTGAACTCTACAAGTTAGTAATTTAAAAAATAATTGTTTGTTTTCTAATGAATAATATTCATTTTTTTTATGCTAAAATTAGTTTTAGCTAACAAACTTACCAGTTTAACTTTAAAACCCTAAAAGTCTTTAAAAAGGCTTTTAGGGTTTTTATATAGGGCAAACGCACGAAATTTATTTTTTATTTTTCCCCCATTATCAACGTCTTTTTATCTTCGATAAAGACGATTGCTAAGGGAAAAAAATAAAAAATAGAGAGTTTCTACCTTAGCAATGGTTAATTTTTGAAAAAAATTGACCTTGATAATGGTAAAATACAGCACAAAACTGTAAACAGAGAATGAATTAAAATTTCGTGCGTTTGCCCTAGTTTTTATAAGTTATAGTACGAACAAAATTAATGATTATAGTAAATTTGTTTAAACTTTGGTAACCTATTACTAATCGTCTTTATCGAAGGTAAAAATACATTGACAATCACTAGAAAGATTTTAAAACTAGACAGAAGAGTTTAAAGAATTTTGATAATTTCGATAATAATAAACATTTTTATAAGATAAAGCCTTGATGAATTACAGTCTAAGAATATCCAATGTATAAGCTCCTCCTTCACTAAGAACAAAAAATGCACTCTTCGAATACGAACTATCACTCGCTTCCGAAGAGCGAAAAACAAAGCGATAACGCCCTGGTTGAAGAGCAAAATTTGTACGTGGAATTCCTTTTTCTGGTAAATTCATAACCCATTCTTCACTTCCGTCTGGCTTAATAACATAGACACTTCCATAACCTGAAAGTTTATTCAAAATGGTTACCACACCCGGTGATGCTACTTTTAGATTTGTAGTTTTGCCTTGATTGATTTGAACATTTTCAAAAATAGTTGTTGGGCGTGTCAAAACTTCTACTCTATAATTCCCAATCAAATAATTGTGAGGTTCATTGACTTGTTGATTGACCAAAATATCGCTACTTCCCTTTTTCTGAACAATGGCACTATGTCCTGTCGAATAATCTAAAGAACCTTTTTGTTCGATATTTAATTGTCCTTGTGGAGTCTGTACTTTGATTACATTGTGTCTTCCTCCAATAATTTCTACATTTTTTTGGATAATTGGTGGCGTAGTATAAACAATCAAATCGTAAGTAGGAATGGCATCAATATCAAGTTCATCTGTTTTGCCTCCTTTATCTCTAAAATGAACCAAATTATAACGAGATTTTTGAGTAGCTTGGTCTATAAAAGCCATGTGAACATTGGCTTCTTTGGGTTGCTTTTTATCGTCTAAAAGCTCAACCGTTACAGTTGTTTTTCCTAGTGTTTGTTTGACAATCTCTTGCAAGAATCCTTTAAATTGTTTTGAAGATTTTGCATTAAAAAAACGTCCCATACAATCAAATACTTTTGCATATTGAGGTTCAATTCCCATTCCTACAATAAAAGGTTTTAAAAATATTCCTTTTTCTTGCAAACCTTTTGAAATAGCACAAGGGTCGCCATTACAGGCTTCAATGCCATCAGTTATCATTACAATTACATTACGAGTATCTTTTCCATCATTTGGAAAATCTTTTGTAGCTTGTTCTAATGAATAAGCAATCGGAGTTGTTCCTTTTGGCTGCAATCCGTCAAGCATAGTTCGTATTTTACCATTATTTTTTGCACCAAAAGGAACTTCTAGTTTAGAATCTTGGCAATTTTTTTGTTTGAAATCAAATTGATGTCCATAGACACGCATCGCAACTTCTACATAAGGTACATTTGCAATCGAATCTATCATATTAGACAAAATCTGACGAGCAATATTTATACGTGTATCGCCTTCCCAAGCCGAATTCATACTCCCACTTGCATCAAGAACAAATAAAAGACGAGTAGTTTGAGGAACTTGCTTTTTTTGAGCAAAAGAAGAAGACGATAAAAAAGTGATAGAAAAAGCACTAACAAAGAGAAAAACGAATAAAAAACGTAGGTTTAGTTTCATAGTTATATGGATAATTGGAGGAGAGTTAGAGTAAAAGTGGGTTAGTTTTTTTAATTTTGCAGTAGAAAATAAATGTAGCTTAGCCTTTAGGCTTAGAAAAACGTAACTTAGATTTTAGTCTAAGATAAAAATTATAAAGTATAAAGAAAGAAAGTTTCAAACATCTTTCCAAAAATGGAATTAATAGTAGTATTATTTCGCTTCTCAAATAAAATCCTGTCTCAAAACAGTTTAAATCAAAAACACACACTTTTTTACATTGTTCATCCAAAAACAGAATGACTAACACCAAAACTAACACCAAAACAGACAGTAAAGTATTAGAAGACAAACAAAACGCATATATTCAAAGGTTAAGAACAGAAATAGAACCTTTGCGAGAACAACTTTTGCATCATAAAGTATATCAAAATATTAGTTCAGTAGAAGATTTAAAGGTTTTTTTAGAGCATCATGTTTTTGCTGTTTGGGACTTTATGTCCCTTCTCAAATCACTTCAAAACGAACTTACCTGCGTTCAAGTGCCTTGGATTCCGAAGGGAAATCCTCTTACACGTCGTCTTATCAATGAAATTGTTTTGGCAGAAGAAACTGACCAAGATGAAGAAGGAAATGCAAAAAGTCATTTCGAACTCTACATTGAGGCAATGAATGATTGTAAAGCTGATATTTCTAAAATTACCTATTTGATACAACTTTTGAAGGAATGGAAAAGTGTCAGAACGGCTCTTTCTCAAATTGAGATTGCAACTTCTATCAAAGAATTTGTTTCATTTTCTTTTGACATTATCGAAACCAAAAAGGCGCATAAAATAGCTGTTGCTTTTACGTTTGGAAGAGAAGATTTGATTCCTGATATGTTTACTTCTATTTTGAGAGATATGAAAACAAAGTCTTCTCACGATGCTGAAAGCATTAAAAAACTGGTTTATTATTTTGACCGTCATATCGAATTGGATGGCGACCATCATTCTCACATGTCAATCCAAATGATAAAAGAACTTTGTGGCGACGATGAAACAAAATGGAATGACGCTATAACCATCAGTAAAATTGCCCTTCAAAAAAGAATAGATTTGTGGGACGGAGTTTTAAATGAAATTGTGAATGGTAAATGATAAAAAATGGTAGGTTGTAAATTATAAATTGAATTTCAATGAAAAAATACTTTTGGAGTCTTTGTTGGTGTTTTAGCGTAGCGACACCAACAAATATGCAACCTATTAGCTTTGTTGCTCTTCGGATATTTAAACAACTTCACTCAAATCTTTATTCTTTATCAATTTTTTTAATCACTTTTATATTTGGATTAATAGAAGTTACAGAAATCTCTTTTTCTCCTTCCAAAACATAAAATAAATAAGAGCTATTTTGCCCAACTACGTACACTTCTTTTGTTACATCATTTGCAAAAGTAATAGTATAATTTGTTTTAATATCTTGGGTTTGTATTCTCTTATTTATCTTAGTTCCTCGTCCTATTCCCATCCCTATAAACATACAAAAGATAAAAAATAAAACAAAGGGTATTCCTTTGTTTTCTTTTATTGAATCTATCCTTTTATCTGCTTTTTCTATATTACCTGTCAAATTATACCACTTTTTTAGTCTATATTTTTGATGAAATTTTGGCAAAAATACAGTAATGTAGAAATAAGAAAATATAATTACACCAATAAAAAAAACAGACAATAACCAACTTTGGGTAAGAATATTTACAGGACTCAAAAGAATATCAGAAATAGCTGAATAATTTAGAATATCTACACCCAAAAAACGAAAGTAAATTACATCACTAATTATTCCCAAAACTATTAAATAAATATAACCAAGTGATAAATATTCTTGTAAAGTGAGTTTTTCTTTGAGCATAATTAAAAAAAATAAAGGTAAATTTTGTTCATCAAAATTAAACATAAAAACCCTACTATTCTACTTTTTAGCTAGAATAATAGGGTTTTTTGTAGTAATGAAATGCTATTTTTATATATTAAAATAACTTGAATACGTACTCAAATCTTTATCTCCTCTTCCTGAAAGATTGATAATCACTATTTTTTTATCAAAATCTTTGTCATCTTCTTTCAGATTATTCAAAACTACCAAAGCATGAGCTGTTTCTATCGCTGGAATAATTCCTTCCAAAAGAGCCAATTCTTTTCCTGCTTTCATCGCTTCATCGTCCGTAACGGCATAAAATTTTGCTCGTTTGCTTTCTGCCAAATGTGCGTGTAAAGCTCCAATACCGGGATAATCTAACCCTGCCGAAATAGAATAGGGTTCAACTACTTGTCCATCTGGTGTTTGCATCAAAAGCGTTTTGCTTCCATGCAAAACTCCTAAAGTTCCACAGGCGATTGTTGCAGCCGTTTCGCCAGTCGAAATTCCCATTCCTGCTGCTTCTGCACCAATAAGTTGAACATCTTTTTCATCGATATAATGATAAAAAGCTCCTGCTGCGTTGCTTCCTCCACCTACACAAGCAATGACATAATCTGGGTTGGGTGTGCCTTCTTTTTCTGTAAGTTGGTTTCTCATTTCTTCACTAATCACAGATTGAAACCAAGCCACCATTTCAGGATAGGGATGAGGCCCCACAACCGAACCGATAATATAATGCGTGTCCTCTGGATTATTTATCCAATAACGCATCGCTTCGTTGGTTGCATCTTTCAAGGTTTTGCTTCCTGAAAGTGCTGGACGAACTTCTGCACCGAGCATTTTCATTCTTGCTACATTCGGCTGTTGGCGTTCGATGTCTATTTCACCCATAAAAACAATACATTCCATTCCCATCAGAGCGCAAACGGTTGCTGTTGCTACTCCATGTTGTCCTGCACCTGTTTCGGCTACGATTTTATTTTTACCTAATTTTTTAGCTAAAAGAACTTGTCCGACTGTATTATTGACTTTGTGTGCGCCTGTGTGATTGAGGTCTTCACGCTTCAAATAGATTTTTGCGCCATATTTTTCAGACAAACGTTTTGCAAGATAAAGAGGTGTAGGTCTTCCAACATAATCCTTTAATAAATATTGAAACTCCTTCTTAAATTCTTCATCTGTTTGTAAAGCATAATAGGCTTTTTCGATTTCTTCAATATTTGGATATAACATTTCTGGAATGTATGCACCTCCAAATTGTCCGTAATAACCACGTTCATCGGCTATTTTGGAACGTAAAACAGTATTTTCTGTATCTTTTATAATTGATTCTGGTTGTTGTATCATTACTTTTTTAGACTTTAAGCTAGGTTTTTAATCGTACTCTACCAATCTTGACCTAAATTTACGAACTATTTTTTACTTTATTTTCATGACACTTGGAAAGTGTCAGCTACGTGAAAACTAATTTTGAACAAATGTAAAGCAATCTGTTCTTAATTTATGTTTTGAAATAATAAGTATAAATAATTTTGAATTACAAAGTAAATAGATTTTTTATATTTGAATTTCTAAAGTTTTGATGGAAAATGAGTTACAACAAAAGAATAAATTGTATTTTCGTATCTTTCAAATAAAGCAAACTAATTCTATATTTCTAGTGGAAAAAACAACTTCTTTTATGCCTCCTGCCTCTCAAAATCCGAATAGTTCTCAAACAGAAAAAAAACGTTCGGCACAAGTTCCGATTCTGCTTTCCTCTATTTTTGTGATTGCTGTTTGTGGAATTTTATACGAGCTTTTGATAAGTAGTATATCGACTTAT
>DAIUBX010000061.1:0-10026 GCA_036846465.1 Bernardetia sp. | reverse complement strand
ACACCCATTCGAATAGAAATATGGCTTTTCAAAAAAATACTTTTTCGATATGTGGTTTTGATTGTTTCGATGCTAGTTTTGATAATAAGTATGTTAGTACTAATGGGAGTTTCATTAGCAACAACTGAATTAGGATATTTTGTACTCGCTTTTTTAGTTTATACTTTCTTTTGGTTTAGTGTAGCATTTGGGGTTAATCTTTTAGCTACTTCTTCAGCTCAAAATGCTGTTATTTTGGTTAGTAGTTGGCTTTTATTTGTTTTGATTGTTCCTAGTCTGATTGGAGTAATAGCTGGGAGATTATACCCATCGCCCTCTCGTGTGGAATATATCACAGCAAAACGAGAATTTTTGACAGAATTTGAAAAAAATAATGAAGAAATTTTGAAGAAATTTTATACATCTAATCCTACTATAGAACGAAAACCCAAATCAGAATATACATGGAGGGAGTATTGGGTTGAGAATTTTGCATTAAGTGAAATTAGTAATACAGAATTGAAGAAGTTAGAAAATTTATATAACCAAAAAGCAAAAGCACAAAGAGAATTTACTCAAAAATTTATTTGGACTTCCCCAGCTTTAGTTTTTCAATCTTATCTCAATCAACTCTCACAAACAGATACACAGACCTATCTAAACTTTCAAGACCATTTGATTGAGTTTCAAAAAGAATGGACAGAGTATTTCAAAAATAAATTTATGAAAGGAGAATCTCTCACAACGAAAGATTACACTAATTTTCCAAAACCTTAATCTTCTTTTAAATCAGAACATTTGAATACACCAACTATGAAAAATAAAAATATTTTTGATGTAATTATTATTGGAGGCAGTTATGCTGGACTTTCGGCTGCTATGGCTTTAGGACGAGCATTGCGAAAGGTTTTGATTATCGATAGTGGACTTCCTTGTAATCGTTATACGCCACATTCTCACAATTTTATCACACAAGATGGAGAAAAACCAAGTAGTATTACAGCAAAAGCAATAATACAAGTTTTGAAATACGATACTATTGTTCTAAAAAATGACCTTGCCACGACTGGAAAAAAAATAAATAATGGCTTTATTATCAGCACACAAAAAGGAGATATATTTGAAGCAAAAAAATTGATTTTTGCCACAGGAGTAAAAGATATTTTGCCTAATTTAAAAGGTTTTGAAGAATGTTGGGGAACTACGATTATTCATTGTCCCTATTGCCATGGCTACGAAGTACGACATCAAAAAACAGGCATTTTAGCCAATGGAGAAATAGCTTTTCACTATGCTCGTCTTCTCCGAAATTGGACAAAAGACCTTAGCATTTTTACAAATGGACAATCTTCGCTTTCAGAAGAACAACAGAAAAAGTTAGAAAAACATGGCATTCCAATCATAGAAAAAGAAATAGCTTCTTTCAAGCACCAAAACGGACATTTAGAGCAAGTTGTTTTTAAGGATAACTCTACTGTTCAAATAAAAGCCATTTACACAAGACCTCATTTTGAACAGCATTGTAGAATCCCTGAAAATTTAGGTTGTGAACTGACTGAACAAGGACATCTCAAAGTAAATGAATTTTATCAAACCACTCTGCCCAATGTTTTTGCTTGTGGAGATGCTACTACACCTATGCGTTCGGTGGCAAATGCAGTTTCGACAGGCAGTTTGGTGGGTGCTATGCTCAATCATCACATGACAGAAGAAGAATTTGAACTTTAATCATAAAAAATTATGCTAGTTGCTCAACAACTTACTAAACAATACGGCTCGTTTGCAGCCCTTCAAAACTTAGATTTACACATCAAAGAAGGAGAAATTTATTGCCTTTTGGGGGCAAATGGAGCAGGAAAATCTACTACCATCAATCTTTTTTTAGGTTTTATTTCGCCTACTTCTGGAAGTGTTCATATTAACGGCACAGACGTAAACAAAGAACCATTAAAAACTAAAAAATTCATTGCTTATATTCCAGAAAATTTGATGCTTTATCCCATGCTAACGGGCTTGGAAAATCTAACTTATTTTAGTTCTTTGGCAGGATTAAAGTATCCTCAACTTCAACTTTATGCTTTTTTAGAACATGCAGGACTACAAAAAGAAGCTGCCAACAAACGAGTAGAGAATTACTCTAAAGGAATGCGACAAAAAGTAGGAATTGCTATTGCTCTTGCTAAAAATGCAAAAGCCTTGTTATTAGACGAACCTACTTCTGGATTAGACCCCCAAGCAAGTAATGAGTTTTCAAATTTATTACTTAGTCTACAAAGTGAAGGAATTGCTACTCTTATGGCAACACACGATATTTTTAGAGCCAAACAAATTGCTACACATATCGGAATTATGAAACAAGGAACACTCGTTAAACAATTTAGTAATCAAGAATTGAGTTTGTCCGAACTTGAAAAAACATATTTGGATATTATTCAACTTCCCCAAACGTGATACAGGTTTTATACTGTACCCTACTATTTTTTACAGCTAATTTTTACGCAAAAAAACAGGAGTTAAAAATATAGATAACTATGATTTGGAATTTTTTACTTGAATAATCAATAAAACTTATTTGAATAAATCAAATTTAAGTTACAAGTAGTTGTATTTTTCATTCTATGTGTTCTATGTAACTATGTGGTTAAAAAAAAGTAGGGTACAGTACAGATTTTATAGTCTGTATAGAAATAGAAAGTTTATATCTAATTCGTGATTTTTGTGAGGTAGATTTTAAAAAAAATGCTATAAAAAAAGTCCATAAACTAAATTATGGACTTTTTTATAACTAGAATTTGATTAAAATAAGTAGATTGAAATTAATTTACAATTCACCACTTATAATTTACAATTCCTGCCTTATGCAGTTGCATTCATATTGTCATACGTATCCATTACTTCTTTTACATGAGAACGAGAAGTTTCTAAAAGAGCTTTTTCGTCTTCGTTAAGGTCAAGTACGATAATTTTTTCAACACCGTTTTTACCCAAAATTACAGGAACGCCTAAGTAACAATCATTGATACCATATTCGCCTTCTAATTTCATACAAACAGGGAATACTCTACGTTGATTTTTAACGATTGCTTCTACCATTTGAGCAGCAGCAGCCCCTGGAGCATACCAAGCAGAAGTTCCCATTAATTTAACGAGTTCGCCACCACCTGATTTTGTACGCTCAACGATTGCATCTAGTTTGTCAGCATCGATAAGTTCAGTTACAGGAATACCAGCAACCGTTGTATAACGAGGAAGTGGAACCATTGTATCACCGTGTCCACCCATCAAAATAGCTTGAATTTCTTTTGGAGAAATGTCTAATGCTTCAGCCAAAAATGCACGGTAACGAGCTGTATCTAAGATTCCAGCCATTCCGATTACTTTATGACGGTCTTTTTTAGACTCTAAATGCGCTGCATACGTCATTACGTCCAAAGGATTTGAAACGATAATAATGATTGCATCTGGAGAATACTCCATAATTTTTGAAGTAACTTCGTTTACGATTTTTGCATTTGTAGCAATTAAATCATCACGAGTCATACCCGGTTTACGAGGCAACCCAGACGTAATAACTACAACGTCAGAATTTGCAGTACGAGAATAATCGCCCGTTACGCCTACTGTACGAGTGTCATAAACATTAATTGGAGCTGTTTGCCAAATATCTAATGCTTTGCCTTCAGCAAAACCTTCTTTGATATCTACTAAAACTACTTCTTGGCATATTTCACGAGTTGCAAGTACGTCTGCACATGTTGCGCCTACATTTCCTGCGCCTACTACGGTTACTTTTGTCATTTTAAGGTATATTTTTTATAAAAAATAGTATTATAATACGATTAAAAACGAAAAGGTAAAAAATTGAATAAATGACCTTTCCTTATGTGTCAAAGTTACAAAACTTTATAGATTTTTCGGAATTTTGAATTGCTAAGAAAAAATAATTTATTATGCCTTTCTAAACTCATCTATTTTAGAAACAATAACCGACTCATCTATATTTTGAAAATCAATACTTTATTTGGGCGCAAATATTATAACATTTGTATCTAAAATTAGGGCAAACGCACGAAATTTTAATTCATTCTCTGTTTACAGTTTTGTGCTGTATTTTACCATTATCAAGGTCAATTTTTTTCAAAAATTAACCATTGCTAAGGTAGAAACTCTCTATTTTTTATTTTTTTCCCTTAGCAATCGTCTTTATCGAAGATAAAAAGACGTTGATAATGGGGAGAAAATAAAAAATAAATTTCGTGCGTTTGCTCTAATCTAAAATAATTGGTAGTGTAATTTACTGAGTGATTTATTGTCTTTGTTTTTTATATTTTTATATTTTCTCCTAATAATTACTACTCAACTTGTTTGTCGTAAATGTGGATCAGAAAACTTGGTTCGTAATGGAAGTAACGGCTCAGGTAATCCTAAATCTAAGTGTAACGATTGTGGTTTTCAGGCGTTATTTATTCTAAACGAGTTAGTGAATCGACTAAAGATTTGGCTTGTGCAAGTTACCAAGAAAAATCTAGTTTATGAGGCGTAGCTCGTATTTTTGGAGTTTCTCATCAAAGCATTCTTCGTTGGACAAAAAAAAGCAGAGCAGGTAATTGCTAGTATTTGTAACCTTTCTGATACGCTTGTTTCTAGTGTAGAAGAAGAAATACTTGAGTTAGATGAATTATGTAGTTTTGTATTTTGTAAGAAATTTAAAAGTTGGTTGTGGATTGCCTTGTACAGAAGAACAAGGCAAATTATTGCTTTTCATTTAGGAAATAGAAGTGCTAGAAGTTGTAAAAAACTATGGGATAATGTTCTAGAAAACTACAAACATAGCATTACCTTTTCTGATTTTTGGAAAGCTTATAAAAAAATTATTAAAACTGGAAAACATCATAGTGTTGGGAAAGATTCTGGACAAACTAACCATGTCAAAAGATGGAATAATACCTTAAGACAAAGAGTAGGTAGATTTTTGAGAAAAACATTAAGTTTTTCAAAATCCTATTACAATCATTTCTTGTTTACCTATTATTTTATCATCAACTATAATAAAGAAGCTGAGAAAAAATATTTAAAATCATTCAAAATGTAACACTACCGATTTTTTTATTTGCTTAAAAATAGATTAAGTAAAGTTTTAAGACTACCCCAAAGAGACAGAAATAGCTTAATAAAATTCAGCAGCAACACATAAAAGATGTACTATAACATACTGATAGGATACTATTTTAATCATTATCAAGATTTACTTTTTTCTAGCCACAGCAATTACAGAACCTCCAAAAGGAAGTTTTACAGCGTTTTTTATCAAAAATTCATCTATTTTCATAAATGCTGAAAAAGTTTTGTTTATAATAGGAGGAATATTAAACTCTCCCATTCCCTCTTCTTTACTTTTTACTTCCTTTTTCTCTTTTCCTTTTAACTTTCTTGATGTGTACATAAGTGGAAAAAGCGTAAAGACAAAAGAACTCAAATAAGCTACTTCAAATCCTACTGATTCTAATTTTTGTTTCATTTCTGAACGAGTATAGCGTCTTTTATGAAAAGCTATATCATCGGCTTCACTCCACATAAACATATATTGAGGAACTGTAAGTATCAATAAACCATTTTTTTTCAGACTTTTATGTACATTTTTCATTACTTCTACATCCTCTTCTATATGTTCGATGACATCGAATGCACCAACAGCATCAAATTTTTCTTCAAATGGAATTCTAGTAGCATCTAGTTGAATAAACTCAACTTCTGGTAATCTTTTTTGTGCAAACTCAATTCCTTTCAAATGAATTTCTGAACCCATAAGAGTATAAGAAGGAAAGCGATTTTTGAGTCCAGTCAAAACATATCCTGTTCCACATCCAATTTCTAATATTTCTGCTGCTTTATTTTCACCTAAATATTTTTTGAATAAGCCTTGAATTACTTTATTTCTTGATTTGAACCAAAAGTTGTCTTCTTCTACTTTGTATAATTTTTCGAAAGCATCTGCTGAAAAACCTTCGTTTTCGTGAGCAAATTCAGGTGCATAACATTTAATGCCGTCTATGAGTTGATATTCCATTTTATTATAAGTCTATTTTAATCTAGATTTAATTTATTTTTGATAAAACTCAGTAATTGTATTAATTACTCGTTCTATTTCTTCTTCTTTTAGTTCATAATAAAAAGGCAAACGAACCAAACAATCTGCATATTTATCACAGTTTGGAAGTTCTCTTCCGTCGTGCTTTTCGCCATAAAAGGGCGATTTGTGTAATGATAAATAATGAAAAACTGCATTTATATCCTTTTTTTTCAATTTAGAAATAAGTGCAGAACGCTCTTCGACATTTTTACAAACCAAATAAAACATGTGTGCATTATTGGTCGCATAACTTGGAACTTTTGGAATCTTAACGAGATTTTTCTCATCTAATTCTTTCAATCCTTCATAGTATTTATTCCAAATATACTTTCTTCTGTTTTGTATGTCTTCTAAGTTTTCTAGTTGAGCATACAAAAAAGCTGCAATAATATCAGAAGGTAAAAATGAAGAACCAATATCAACCCAACCGTATTTATCTATTTCGCCTCTAAAAAAAGCAGAACGATTTGTACCTTTTTCTCTAATTATTTCAGCTCGTTTGATAAATCTATCATCATTAATGACTAACATTCCTCCTTCTCCAGAAATAATATTTTTGGTTTCATGGAAAGAGAAAGCAGCCAAATGTCCGATGCTTCCTAACGGCTTTCCTTTATAAAAACTATCAATAGCCTGTGCAGCATCTTCAATGACAAAAAGATTATGTTTATTGGCAATAACCATGATTTTGTCCATATCACAAGCCATTCCTGCATAATGAACTACTACAATCGCTTTTGTTCTTGGAGTAATAAGTTCTTCTATTTTATCGGTATCAATATTTGGTGTTTCTTTTTCGCTATCAGCAAAGATTATTTTAGCACCACGCAAAACAAAGGCATTCGAAGTAGAAACAAAAGTATAAGAAGGCATAATGACTTCATCTCCTTCTTTTAAATCAATAAGAAGAGCAGCCATTTCTAGTGCATCTGTGCAAGAAGTAGTCAGCAAACACTTTTTGAAGTTGTAGTTGCGTTCTAAAAACTGATGACATTTTTTGGTAAAGATACCATCACCCGATATTTTTCCAAATTCTACAGATTGGCGAATATATTCTGTTTCTTTACCTGTCATGTAGGGTTTATTAAATCCTATTACTGTTGCTCTCATAATTAAAATTTTGCTGTGATAATAACTCCGACAATAATAAATGCCAAACCTACTACTTTATACCAATTAAACTCTTCATTAAAAAGAAAAACTCCTGCAAAGAAGACCAATACAAAGGAAAGGCTTGTAAAAGGATAAGCGTAAGAAAGTTCGAATTTTGTAAGTGTAGCGGCCCAACACATACTAGCCAAAAAAGCAGCAGCAAAGCCCGAAATTATCCAAAAATCTAAGTACGCCGTTACAATAAAATAGATTTTATCAAACAAACCTCCATCTGTTGGAATTGCTCCTTTTAATCCCATTCTCCACTTAAAAACTAATTGACCATAAACTGTCAAGAATACAGTCAAAAATATAAATAAATATCCCATAATTAGTTTGATAATATTACTTTATACTATTTGAATATATTTATAATCTATTTAAATACTCCCAAAAATCATCATTGAAAGTATTTACGTTGAAAAATAAAGGAGGAGAAAAAATAGAATTTTGATAACTTGTAACAAAATCCGTTGATTGTAATTTTGCTTTTATTAAAATACTGTTTAGCAAAATAAAACAAGCATCTCTAAATACTTGTTGGATAATTTTTTCTGTGTGAATATTCCAATTTGCTTGAAATATGGACTGAGAAATTATATTTCCAGCATCTACTTCTTCAACTACTTCATGACAAGTTGCCCCTATAAATTGTACATTTTGTTGCTTTGCTTTTTCCACAGTTTCCATTCCAATTAGTCCTTTAAAGGCAGGAAGAAGAGAATAGTGTAAATTAATAAACTCTGCTGTTGAATTTTGTAATGTAGTTGGGTCAATTATTTTATGAATATTGGTAATTATGAAATCAGGCTTATATTTATCTAAAATAGGAAATAATGTTGTATTTTCTTTCCTATTATATTTAATGGTATAACTAGGTAAGTTATTTGCCTTTGAGTATCGCAAAGCATCACATTCTCTATCTGCTATTACTGCACTAATTTCTAACTTTTCTGAAAGCTGAAGTAGTAATAAAGCTTGATGAATATATTTTAAACTTCCTCCCTTACCAGATACTAAAAAGAGAATTGTTTTCATAATATATGTTTGTAATTGTAAATAGGTCTTTTAGTAGTTTTTTGATTTATTCTAAAAATATATTCTCCTATTATTCCTAAAGAAAGTAAAATCAACCCTACTCCAAATCCTACACTAATAGATAAAGTTGCAAATCCTGCTACAAAACCATCATACATTATTTTGTTATATATTATATAACAACTATATAGTAAGGATAAGAAAAACACGAATATTGAAAGATATGTTACTAGTCTAATAGGTAACATAGAAAATGTTACAAATATATTTATAGAGTGTTCAATCAATTTTTTTATTGTATAACTACTTTCTCCAGCCTCACTTTCTTTATGTGCTACTTTTATACTAGACACATGGGTAGTAATCCAAGTAATATAACCATCTAAGAAAGTATATGAATTTTCCATATGTATTAATTTCTTAGCTATACTTCCTTCTATAAGTCTGTAAGCAGAGTAATCTGGATGCAAATCTGGAATACTTATTTCTAATAACTTTTGCATTAGCCATGAAGTAGTATTTCTAAAAATAGAATGATTTCTTTGGTTATATTTTCCATACACTACATCATAATTATTAGATTTTTGTTTTTCTATCAGATGAGGAATTTGAGAGGGATCATGTTGCAAATCCTCGTCCATTGTAATAATATAATTACCTTTTGCTAGTGAAATACCACAAATAATAGCATTATGTTGTCCATAATTTCGTGTTAAATGAACTGCTCTAACAAGTTTAGGATTCTCTTTATTTAGCTTCTCCATTACTACCCAAGAATCATCTTTTCCACAATCATAGACAAAAATAACTTCAAATGAATATCCTATACTTTGAAAAATGTGATTGATTTTTTCAAAAAGTATTTTAATAGTTTTCTCTCCTCTATAAACAGGTACTACAACAGAATAATCAATCATATTATATTTTAAGTGTATTATCTATATTTTTAGACTTTAAAAATGTAATTTTTAATTTCTTTCCATTCTATATTAGCAATCAAATCTAAAATAGAAACTCCATGTTCGAAGGGTTCAGAGAGTTGAGTATAAACAGGATAAGAAGGATAGTTTTTGAAAGAAAGTAAAATTTTTTTTTCTTCGAATAAATGTTCTTGTCCATCTAAATAACTTTTTGCAGCCTGTCCAGAAATATATTCAGTAGCGTTTAATTTTTCTAAAATAGAAAATAATCTTTCTACTCTATCTCCAGTCATATCAAACTCGTTTGCATTTCTAAATTGGGTCTTGATTCCTATTTTTTCACTAATTTTTTGAAGTAAATATTGATTGAGTTCAGATAACGAATTCCATTCTTTATCTTGCAAATAATCAATAATAAGTTCTTCTAATTGATAAAAATAAGGAGCTTTTTTATACCCAAAAAAAAGAGTTTTGAAATGCAGTTTTTGCCAATTCTTGTTTTTTATTTCTACATCTTGTATCATTTGATTGGTTGCAGCACTTTCAATAGGAATTGTAAGCCACTGTTTTCCATTTTTGGTATAAATGATATTTCTATTACGCCAATCATTTTTGGTGTATTTTACACAATCATAAAAGACAAAAACATCAGCTTCTTGAATTAAATCAAAATAACCTTTCCAAGGAACATAATTAGATTGTAAAATGACTACTTTCATACTTTTAGATAATTATTTAAACAATTCCAATACTTCTTCCGAACTAGGAATATCATTAGGCGAATATTTGCCTACAACTGTTCCTTCA
>DAIUBX010000060.1:0-10182 GCA_036846465.1 Bernardetia sp. | reverse complement strand
ACAAAAAAATGAACAGTACAAAGACTGAAAAAAGTAGTTTTTTCATTGTATTAAATATTTAGTGAAATAAAAACGTAAAAAAAGACAACGTATGTTGTCCTGCAAATGTAATATTTTTGTAAAAGAATAATTTTAACTAAAAATTAATAGTAAATTTATTAAAATAGTTATATGATTATTGTGTTTTTCAAAGATTTTTTAATTAAAATAGTTCTCTGTATGTTAAAATTGATTTTGATTCAGTTACTAATTTTGATTGTAGATTTATTTTGCTTTTCATTTGGTAAAGGATTTTTTTATCTTTGGTATAGCTATTCCCTTTAAAATATGTTTATTACAAAAAAATAGCTCATCTCTTTCCCTTTTGAAGTTGAAATCAACTACGCAAAATAAAATTATGAAAAAAAGTATCCTAATCTATATAGTATTTCTTACTGTTTTCTTTATTTCTTTCACATCATCTGCCCAAACTGATGAGGCAAGTGGAAATGAAGAAGAAACAGAAGAAGCAGAAAAAGAACCTCCTTACGATAAAAAATGGAATGTAGATATTACAGGAAAGTTTTTTGAAAATCAGCGTACAGCACCACTTATTATCATTGATTCGGTAGAAAATGTGTATTTAGCAGGAACTTTCTCAAATGAACTAAAAATAAATGAACAAACGAGCCTAAAAAGTAGAGGAGGAACAGATACTTTTTTATTAAAATTTGATACAAATGGAAAGCTTCTTTGGAAAAAACAAGCAGGAGGAACAGGAAATGATTATGTAGGTTCGATGCGAATATCACTAGAAGGTGGAGTTCTTCTTTCTGGGCATTTTGAAGATTCTACTTTTTTTGATAGAATAAAAGCAGATAAAAAAGAAGGTGGTTATGTAGCTAATTATGATAAAAATGGAACAGTCCTTTGGGTAAAAACAGAAAATAAAACAGAATATTCTCTTCCTCAAACCGACCGTCAGCTCAATCTTTATTTAGCAGAAGCCTATAAAGACAAAGTACAAATAGATACTAATATAATTAATAATCCTACTCGTTATTACAACAGTTATTTATCTAAGTATGATAATAATGATAAATTACAGTGGTTTACGATTATCAATAAAATGAATAAAAATGGACGTGGAGAAGTCAAAACTTCTGATATGGCAATCGATGATGATGGAAATATTTTCTTAGGAGGAACATTCAAATACGCACCTGTTTTTGATAATATAGAAATTAGAAGTGGAAAAGAAGATGATATTTTCTTAGCAAAGTACAATAGCGAAGGCAAACTAGGCTGGGTTTTACAGCTTACCAATAGCGATGATGCTTACATAGTAGATAGAGTCTATATACACGATGATAATATTTGTCTTCGTGCAACAGCATACATCATAGAAAATGGAGATACAACCAAAACGCATCATCAGTTTGAGTACAATGAACATGCCACCTCAGTAGAATACCACTCTTTTTATGGCTGGGAGGTAGGTGAAAATATTACAGGTGATTCTCTCAACTATCAATATAGCAACTTTACACAGAATACAGTCAAAAATACAGTTTATAAATTGGGAATTATAGGAGATAAACTTATGCTGATGAAATTCCGTAGAAAACCTTTGACAAATGCTAGAAAGGAAGAGGAATAAGTTTCTTCGTTCAATAAAAAAGTCTATCAAATAATTGTAATTTGATAGACTTTTGAAAATATTTTCTATTTTCTTGAGAAACTAAAAAAATTAATTCCTTTTATTCATTTCATCTCTAATTTTGGCAGCTTTTTCATAATCTTCGTCTGCAACGGCTTTTTCCATTTCTGCTTCTAACTCTGTTACCGACATGGTTTCTAAAGAAACAGCTTTTGTCTTTGTTTTCTTTTTCTTAGGCTCTTTGGCTTCTTCTTCTTGCTCTAAAGCTTCTGATTCATCAGAAGTATTTGTAGTTGTGATTCCTGCTTCACGCATAATTGTATCTGTTGTGAAGATAGGCGCATCAAAACGCAAACCGATTGCAATGGCATCAGAAGGACGTGCATCTACAATTACTTTTTTGCCTTCACGCTCATCTACATAAATCATTTCTGCATAAAAAATTCCTTCACGAAGGTCAGAAATTATAATTTCATTGAGTTTGAATTGAAACTGGGTAGCCAAAGATTTGAATAAATCGTGCGTCATAGGACGAGTAGAAGTAACTTTTTCTATTTCGATGGCGATTGCCTGTGCTTCAAACCTACCTATAATGATAGGCAAACGACGGTTGCCTTCTTCTTCCTCCAAAATTAAGGCAAAAGAATCAGATTGAGATTGGCTAGAGGAAAGTCCTAATATTTGTAAGCGAATTTTGTTCACAAGTTCGAGGTATAGAAGTGATATAAAAAATTATCTTTATGGAAATACTGTCTGTTTATCTTTATTGTATCTAAAATACAGCTATATTATGTCCTAAAAAATCACGTGCAAAAGTACAAAAAAATGTTTTGAAAGCCTAAATTTTTTGAGATTCAAAAATGTTATTTATTATCTTACCATAAAAATATCTTTCAAAATTTACTATATTTCTAACAAACTTCTTCATAAACTTGAAAGTCTTTATAAAGTTTGATGTATTTTTGTGAAAATTGAGAATCAGTAATTTCGTTCTAAATTATGTCTTTTAATTGTTTCTCGCTATATTTTTTAATAAATTGAATAAAAAAATAAGATAATTATATGACTTCTAAATCCTCTCTAAAAGATTCAACAAAAGATTCAGTATTGAAATTTAAAAACCAAACCGATTTTTATCAAGGAAAAGTAAGAGATGTATATTCTTTTCCAAATTTTGTAGCAATGGTTGCCTCTGACCGTATTTCGGCTTTTGATGTTGTCTTACCAAAACCAATTCCATACAAAGGACAAGTTTTGAATCAACTAGCAGCTTATTTTCTTCAAAATGCAAGAGATATTGTTCCTAATTGGTTCGAAGCAAGTCCACACCCACAAGTCAGTATTGGTAAAAAAGCCAAAACCTTGCCTGTTGAGATGGTTATTCGTGGGTATTTGGCTGGACATGCTTGGAGAACCTACAACGAAGGAAAGCGAGTTCTTTGTGGTGTAGAATTGCCAGAAGGAATGAAAGAAAATGATAAATTTCCAACTCCTATCATTACACCATCTACAAAAGCTGAAAATGGAGCGCACGACGAAGATATTTCGGAAGCAGAAATATTAAAACAAGGTCTAGTTACAGAGCAGCAATGGAAACAAATGGTAGAATATACCCATTTACTCTTTAGAAGAGGAACTGCACTTGCTGCCGAACGTGGTCTTATTTTGGTAGATACAAAGTATGAATTTGGTGTTTATCTCAATGAAGATGGAAATAATGAAGAGGTAATTTTGATAGATGAAATCCATACACCTGACTCTTCTCGTTATTTTTATTCAAAAGAATATCAAGAAAAGCAGGAAAAAGGAGAACGTCAGAATCAACTTTCAAAAGAGTTTGTAAGAGAATGGCTCATGGAAAATGGCTTTCAAGGAAAAGAAGGACAAAAAATCCCTGAAATGACCAAAGAAGTTATTGAGAGAATTTCACAACGCTATTGCCATCTTTATTTTTTATTGACAGGAAAAGAATTAGACAAAAATCCTGATTTAATGAATAAAGAAAAAATAGCTGAATCAGTTACCAGTT
This sequence comes from Bernardetia sp., assembly GCA_036846465.1. GTDB lineage: Bacteria > Bacteroidota > Bacteroidia > Cytophagales > Bernardetiaceae > Bernardetia. Next base: position 6,514 of record DAIUBX010000060.1, on the reverse strand, counting down.
ACCAGTTATCAGTTACCAGTTAGTTTTATTTATCTACAAGTTACTTCTATTTACTACTTTGTTAATTCGTAATTTTTAATCCGTAATTAATTTTGAAAAAAATACTATTTCCTATTTTAGCTCTATTGATTGTATCGGCTACGTATGCTTACATGCGAACTGAAATCTATGATTTTTCTGATAAAGATTTAAAAGTTATTCATGACGCTGATCGAATTGCTGTGCAGCTTGTGGCAGAAAAACGAGTAAAAAATAATGCTTTTATAGACAAATTTAGAAATTATTTAGATGAAAACGGAAAAACAGGTATTGCTGTAAATACGTTGCAACGAATCAAGCAAGTACAAACGCTATCTTCTGATTTGTTGCAACAAAGTAACGAAATTAGGGCACAATGGCTTCAAAATCCAGACGAAAAACCAACTGAATTATTGCTTACTTTTGCAAAGGCGCAAGAAGAGTATATTTCTAAATTAAGAAGTTTTACAGAAATCGCTTCTTCTAATTCTGAAATTCTTACTCCTCTTTTTACTGACCCTTCAAAGTCAAAGAATCATTCAAACAAAGACAATAAAGCCGATAATTCATCTGAAAATATCCAAAGGAATGAATTTAATGTAGAAGAATTTGCAGTTTATTTTGATAATCTGCCCGTTTCTGTTCGGCTTTATGCCCTTACTTCTATTGATGCAGCGATTGCCAACCGAGAAGCTGAAGCTATTTATTATATTAGTCAAAAGATAGAATACCCTGTTTTTGATATAAATAATTTGTTAAGTGTGGTTACGCCCAATGAAATCGTTCTTTCAGAAGGAGATATGTATCAAGCAAATATGAAGGTAGTAGGTATATCTTCATTTAATAAACCTCAATTAGAACTAGAAAATCAAGAAAATTACCAAGACCTAAAAACACAGGAAAAAAATGGAATGGTAAACCTTTCTTTTATTGCAAAAGCAGACAATTACGATGAGCGTGGACTTGCCTTCAAAACATGGAGTGCAAAAGTAAAGATTCAGCTTCCAAGTGGAAAAGATTCTACTTTCATTTTACAAGAAAATTATATTGTTCGTAAAAATAGAAGTGGAAATTCTATCTCTCCAACACCGACGGAAATTAATCCAAATGAAACAAATGTGATTTATGATGAGCCGAGTAATATTGAGTAGAAATTAGTTTCAAAACTTTGACAGAGCTTTCAGAAGGCTCTCAATAGTTTGTATCAAGTATCAGAGTTATTTTGGACTACCAAAAACTACTGACAAAGTTTTTTGAAAACACTTGTATAACAAATCCCAAAAATGTATTTTTGTATATACGTAGCCGATAGCTTCCAAGCTGTCGTTTAAATGGTCATAATTTCTGACAGCTCAGAAGCTGTTAGCTACAGAATAACTAATTTACAAGTGGAAAATACAAGCTCAAATCAATCTTTACGAACGGTTTCAAAAAATAATTTTGGTGTCCATCAAACCATTACGTATTTCGAAAAATCGCTTGAAAAGCCTCATAATTACGTCCGAATAGCAAAACAATATCTAGTCTTTACGATGGAATTTAATTTTTCCATTGATAAAATGAGCGTAGAAATGTTTGTAGAAAAAAAAGCAGCCGTTTATAAAACTGCCTGTAATAAATTTCTAAAATTTGCTCAAAAAAATGAAATTCATAGAGTTTATGATGATGCTACACCAAATTACAAAGGAAATGAATTGGTTTTGGCTTTTCTTGCTCATGCACAGTTGAGTGAAAACAGCAAAGAAACCTACGCTAGAGCTTTGCATGAATTTTATTCTTTTGTTCAAGAAAATTCACTTTCACTTAGCCGTGAAACTGTTTTAGCATTTGTTCAAACATGTAAAAATAATGGACTTAGTCCATATACTACAAATACGTATTTATCAGCCATCAAAAAGTTTGTTCAATTCTGTATTTTGAAACGAGAGGATTTAAAAATAGATGTAAAAGTCGTCGAAAAAATGCGTGATATTTCTTCTGTAAATGTGTTGAAAACAGGAGGTTCGACGGAAAAAAAATACGCTAAAGATTCGCTCACAGCACAAGAACGCACTCATTTATTAAAGACAATTACCAACTCAAAAGACAAAGCAATTATCGGACTTATGGCATATCAAGGTTTGAGAACGATTGAAGTAGTTCGTTTGTCGTGGAAAGATATAAAAGTACAACAAGGAAAAAATTATTTGGCTGTTTGGGGAAAAGGACGAGAAGAAAAAGAATTAATTCCACTTTTGCCCGTTTGCCACAAGATTTTAATAGAATATCAAATGTCTATCACTCGTCCAGAGGGAAGTATGTTTGATTTTAAGGAAACGAGTAGCATCAGAAAAATTACAAATAAATGGCTCAATGAAGCAGGACTAAAACGTGAAAATGTGTCTGCACATAGTTTGCGTCATACTGTTGCACAGCTTATGCTTGATAAAGGCATTCCAAAACCAATGGTTCAGCGTTTTCTACGACACAAATCTGAATCTATGACAAGCACCTACACAGCAAAACAAGAAGATAGAGAGTTTTTGAATTATGAGTTTTAGGTTTAACTATGTTTTTCTGATAGGTTTTTCAGAATACTGTTCATCTCTTCTAAATCTTTTATCCTAGCTTGTAATAAAGCTACTTTTTCATTGAGTAATTCATTTTGTTGTTGTAATTCTTTATCTGAATAGTTGTAAGTATAAATATTTCCAAATATCAAACCTCCTTGCGAATTTTGGTTATTTACATTATGTAGTGTAATTGTTTCAGGTAAAAAATCTTGAATAGGAATATCTAATATTTCTGCGAAACGTACTACTTGATTAATACATTTCTTTCCAAACGAGAATAAGTAGGCGTAGTTATTCCTAATAAATCAGCCATATCAGTTTGATTTATATCTCTCTGTTTTCTTGCTTCTGCCAAGCGATTGCCAATTTTTATTTTTATCATTTTTTGATAATTGTTTTACGATTTATGATTTGATACAAACAAATATAAGACTTTTCTTGCATTAAGAAAAATTAGATTTTCTTTGTGGAAGCCGAAAAACAAAAGAGTAGGCAATTATTTTTATTTATATAGTTATGAAACATTTACCGATAGTTTCGTTCATGTTATTGTGCATGTTATTATTCACAGTTAGTTGTCAAGATAAAATAGAAGAAGTATTACCTTCTAAATCAAACAATTTAGAAAAAGTATCTAAATCGATTAATCAGGAAACTAGTAATAATGTTCAAGGTTCTTTGTTAGAACTAAATATACCTGTATATTTACAAAGAAAACTTGATATAGCTAACAATAGTAGTGGTTGGATAAAAATGAATCATGCTGAATATGAGGGTGATATAATGATTGTTGCAGGGAGTGATAGTCTTATTACTTCAATAACAATTAGAGGAGAAGTGGCTCAACATTTGAGTGCTGATTTTCTTGTAAACCTTATGGATCTTCCAGAAGGAGATACTCAACTTCGTATTCAACCAATTAAATATCTGCTTTGCTTTGGAAATTGTATGGGAGGTAGACCTTGGCATCCTATTAACATTGGAGGTTGTGCAGTAGCTTGTGCATTAGAAAGATAACCCAAAGTAAAATTAATTAAAAAGTGTTTTTTTAGCTTCTTGTTAGAAAACCATTTTTCCAATATTAAAAATAAAAAAAATGATAAACACTATGGTATTAATTTATTGTATAATATTGATTCTTTTAGAAATATCAACATTATTACTAAGTTATAAATTTAAAGGTTTTAAATTTACATTACATACCCTTTTGTTTAGGGTTATTTTTATTTTTTTGGTAACTGTGTATTTTTGTAATAAAGAACCATTCGTAATTGCTCTTGCAATGACTTCATACTTTATTATAAATTTTTTTCAAGATATATTTTTCCATAGATACTATTACACAAAATTGAATAGATGGTTACTAATTAATTATTTAATAGCGTTTTTAATTGGTTTAGCAATGATAGTTTTGAAACTATATTTTTATACTATCATCTTAAATCTAATTTTTTCAATTATAGGAGTTTTAGTTTCTGCGAAAAGTAAGAAGTATTAACTTTAAATTTTAAATACTACCTATCAATTACTTAGATTGGATTATAGCTTAATTTTTGAATAGCTTTGAAATTACTTTTTGTGATTTTAAAGCTATTTTTTATAAATCTAATACAAAATAGAATTTTACCCTAGAATAATATAGTTTTTGTATTTTTGCAATAATCATTTACCAAAATACACAAAATCTATTCAATCAATGAAAAGCACCTTATTCTTAAATATCAAATCATTAGTTCAAGTAGAATTACCTAACCAAAAAACACCTTCTTTTCGTGCAGGTTCGGAAATGCAAAATTTACCAAGCATAGAAAATGCGTTTCTTTTGGTAGAAAATGGAAAAATAAAGGATTTTGGTAAAATGGAGGAAATAACAAACGAGCAAAAATCAGCTTGGTTAGATTCTTCTCAAATAGAAAAAATTGATGCTACGGACAAATTTATCTTACCTTCTTTTGTCGATTCTCATACCCATATCGTCTATGCAGGAAGCCGAGAAACAGAATTTGAAGACCGAATACACGGCTTGACCTACGAAGAAATAGCCAAACGAGGAGGAGGAATTTTGAATTCTGCCAAAAGATTACAACAAACCTCAGAAGAAGAATTATACGAAGCTGCACACCAAAGACTTTTCGAAATGATAGGATTCGGAACAGGTGCAGCCGAAATAAAAAGTGGTTACGGACTTACTTTAGAAGACGAACTCAAAATGTTACGAGTAATCCGAAAACTAAAAGAAGTTTCTCCCATAGAAATAAAAGCAACTTTTTTGGGCGCACACGCTTTTCCAAAAGAAATTTCAAGAGAAAGTTATATGGATTTGCTCACTCAAAAAATGATTCCACAAGTGGCAGCCGAAAACTTAGCCGATTATTGTGATGTTTTTTGTGATAGAGGATTTTTTACGGTAGAAGAAACAGACAGAATATTAAATGTAGCTACAAAATACGGTTTAAAAGCAAAATTACACGCTAACGAATTAGCTACTTCTGGAGGCGTTCAGATAGGAGTAAAACATGGCGCAAGAAGTGTCGACCATTTAGAACACATGGGAGAAGACGAAATAAACTCCCTTCTAAACTCTGCAAATTCTGCCAAAAATTATAGCCAAACAATGCCAACACTTTTACCAAGTACAGCATTTTTCTTGCGTTTAGAATATGCTCCTGCTAGAAAAATGATTGAAAGTGGTTTGCCTGTTTCGTTGGCGACAGATTATAATCCGGGTAGTTCTCCGTCTGGAAATATGCCTTTTGTGCTTTCTTTGGCTTGTATTCACATGCAAATGACACCTCAAGAAACCATTAATGCAGCGACTTTAAATGCAGCCTATGCCATTGAACTAGAAAAAACACACGGAATTATTCGTAAAAATTCAGATGCTAATTTTATTCTTACCAAAAAAATTCCTTCACTTGCTTTTATTCCCTATTCGTTTGGTAGTAATTTGATTGAACAGGTTTTTATTGGTGGAAATAGGAAATAGATATTGGGACATGGGAATGGAAATTTCATTCTTATTTTTTTATTCTCTGTGTTTAAAAACTGTATTTTCTGTAATTTGCAGTTACTTCTAAAATCTAATTTCTAACTTTATTTGTATTTAATTCTGACTTCTAAAATCTAACTTCTAAATTTATTAAAATGAAACTAATACGATTTGATTGGGCTGTAAAAAAAATCCTTCGCCACAAAGCTAATTTTGGAATTTTAGAGGGTTTTCTAACCGAACTTTTAAAGTTTGATTTGACTATCGAAACCATTTTAGAAAGTGAAGGAAATAAAGACGATGAATATGATAAATTCAATAGAGTTGATATTCTTGTTCGAACTACAAAAGGCGAACTCGTTTTAGTAGAACTTCAAAATACTGCCGAACAAGATTATTTCCAACGTATGTTGTATGGCGTTTCTAAACTTGTTACTGAATATATCAAAGAGGGAGAAGTATATGGAGAAATCAAAAAAGTATACTCTATCAATATTATTTATTTTCAACTTGGTCAAGGCGATGATTATATTTATAAGTATGTAGGCGAGTTTGTGGGAGAAAATTTGGGCGATACACTACAAGCCAGTAAAAATCAAAAAGAGAAATTTGGTGTAGAAAAAGTATCTGATATTTTCCCAAAATACTATATTTTGAAAATCAATAATTTTGATGATGTAGCCAAAAATACATTAGATGAATGGATTTATTTCTTAAAAAATAGTGAAGTCAAAAAAGAATTTAAAGCCAAAGGACTTGACCTTGTTGAAGAAAAACTAAAGTATGAAAAACTTGATGAGGTAGAGAAAAAAGTTTATCAACGTTATCAAGAAAATATACGAATAGAAAAAAGTGTGATGCAGACGGCAATAGAAGAAGGCAGAAAAGAGGGTATAGAACAGGGATTACAACAAGGATTACAACAAGGAATAGAACAAGGAATAGAACAAGGAAT
>DAIUBX010000059.1:0-10205 GCA_036846465.1 Bernardetia sp. | reverse complement strand
AATAATAAATAAAGTACAATAATGCACAGAATTTGTTTTTTATAAAAATTTTTATAAAAAATTAAATTTTCTTTTAAAAATTTAATTTGTGTTTAAATTTACAAATAAAAACTCACGAATTTATCTTTATTCGTGAGTTTACTATTCATCAAAAACTATTTTCTTCTAGTCTTTTTCCATTTCACAAATCCAAAAATAATTCCTGTTATAACTAACCAAAATACCCATAAACGCATTATTCCTACCACAACAGACAAGAAATCACTCCAACCTTCTCCCATATTTTCAGCTAAACGACTAAAAAATGAGCGTTCTGGGGGTTTTGAATAATTTTCTAATTTTTGAGTAAGTGTTAGATGGATTGTACTTAGAGAAACTTGGTCTTTTAGATAACGCAAACGCCCTTCTTTTGCTTCAATTTCCTCACGAATGACACGCAGTTTTTCTTCAATTTCTAAAATTTCAGAAATCGTTTTGGCTTCTTTCAAAAGTTGTGTGTAGCGATTTTCTACTTCTTTTTTTGTTTTTAACCGAGCTTCAATATCGACAAACTCTTCGCTTACATCTTGTGAATTTTGAGATTGACTTTCAATATATCCAATACTTCCCAAATCCTTCATCAGATTTTCAAAATTACTAGAAATAACACGAATGGTTATAGTTTGAGTTTTTTGGTAGCTATAATCAGTGTAATCGGCTGCTGAAGTAAAGCCTTTGTGTGATTTTACTTTTTGCAAAACATCTTCTTTTGCCCTGTCTAAATCTTTTACTTGAATAGTCATGTTTCCAGTCTTGATAACGTGCAAACCTTGAACGATAGGCTCAGTAGAAGTTCCTCCTTCTGTTCCGTCTTGTTGGTTTACTAACGTCGACATTTTTGCAGATTCTGTGGTGGCATAATCGGCACTAACTGATTCTGAATGAGATTCAGGGCTTTGCTGACAAGAGGCGAAAAATGGAATAAAAAGTATCCAAAAATAAAGCGAAAATTTCAAAGTTGTTTTCATAATTAAATTTTTTAAGGTTTTGATAGTTTTGGATTTTGTTGAATATTTGCTAGGTAGATGCAGGAATATCAAAGATTCCATAAATTTTTCTCAAAAAAGAGTCAAAAAACTATAAAATCTGAATTTGAAGGTTTTAAAGCCCAATTTATAGCGTTTTTACAAGAAAAATTAAGACCTTTGTCATACGTAGCAAACAGCTTCCAAGCTGTTTGAAAATAATAATCAAAAACACACGACAGTCTGGAATTGCAAATCAGCGAAGCTAACCTGTCGGCTACATAAAAATATGTTCAAAACAACCGAAATAACAGCTTATACCATTCCTAGCGATAACGTAATTCATCAGCGTTTGCTTTTTGCTTATTACCAAACTGTAAATCATGTAAGTGGAAGCATTTTGGAAACGGGTTGTGGAGTGGGAAAAGGTGCAGAGCTTTTCAAACCTCATTGTACGCATTATACGGCTCTTGACAAAAATCAAGAACTTATTAATCATTTGCAAAAACAACATCCAGAATTTACTTTTTTGAATCAACATATTCCTCCTTTTGTCAATCAAGCAGATGAAAGTTTTGATACAGTAGTTACGCAGCAAGTCATTGAGCATATCGAAGATGATAATTTTTATCTCAAAGAAATTCAGCGAGTTTTGAAAAAAGGGGGTAAAATGATTCTGACAACGCCAAATATCAAACTTTCGCTTACACGCAATCCTTGGCACACAAGAGAATATACAGCACAACAATTAGAAACACTTTTAAAGAAATATTTCTCAAAAGTTGATGTAAAAGGAATTACAGGAAATGAGAAAATTTGGGAATACTACAATCAAAATAAAGAATCGGTTGCCAAATACAAAAAACTAGATATTTTTAATTTAGAACAAAACTTGCCTAGACAAATTCTTCAAATTCCGTATGATATTTTGAATAGAATGAATCGTAAAAAATTGCAAGAACAAGATAATTCGTTAGTCAGTTCAGTTACAATGGACGATTATTTTATCTCTGATGATGCTGATAAATGCTTTGATTTTTTTGCTGTGGTGGAGAAGTAAGAACAAAAAATGGTTCAAGTAGTGATGCTTGAACCTTTTCTCTTTTAGGTTACCAAATACAATTTATTTCTTCGTAATCTTGAAATTTTCCATCAGCAGAGATGATAGGAATGTTTTCTAACTGAGATTGACTGATTATAACTCTATCAAAAGGGTCATTATGATGAAAAGGTAGATTAGCAACATTCAAAAAAAGTTTAGTTGTTACATTCAGAGTTACTATTTTTCGCTCTTGAGCTTCTTCTTCTAAATCATTCAAAGAAATAGGAATATTTAGCTTCCCGATACTAGATTTAATGGCTATTTCCCAAAAGCTAATTCCACTCAAAAAAAGTGTATTATTTGTGTTCTCAATAATCTGTAATGTTTTACTGGATAGTTTTTTATAGTCTGACAGAATCCACAGAAAAATATGTGTGTCTATCAAGTATTTATTTGCTGTATTCATCAAATTCGCTTAAAGGTTCATCAAAATCATCACTCATATAAATTTCATATCCTCCTAGTTTTCTTTTCTTTGAAGAATCTGATTGATTTATTGTGTCTTCTGACTTATTTTTATTGAGTAAATCAATTAACTTTTCTTTTTGAGAACTAGGTAATTGTTCAATAATAAGGAGCAACTGCGTAAAATCTAAGTTTAATTCTATCTTCATAATTTTATATAGTTTAGCTTTTTATAAATATACGAAAAAAGTAGAATGTAGTTTAATTAAAAATCATTTCCAAAAAGACGAGAACTAATCGGACTGGTTTTAGATTTCTGTAAGTCAATATGCAAATTAATTGCACCATAAGGAACAGTCGAAGCACCAAACTCAATCTGATTTTCAGCAGTACGCAAAAAAGAAAGACTACGAGCCGTCGAAACGCCTAATTCGCTACTCAAAAAGATTCCATTTTTGATTTTAAGTTCGGCAACAGAAGTAATTTTGAGTTCGGTATAATTAAGATTCAAATTTCCTTTTCCTCCTAAATTTGGCAGAGTAATACTTGTAGAATTATTTACACCAGCACGAAAACTTCCCAAACCTACCAAAACACCAGCTTTAAAATTTTTGCTAACTTGATAACGCATTGCACCTTGTGCAGGTAAAAGTAATTCTAAAAACCATTTTTTACCATATCTACGATTGATTCCCAAAATAGGAACAGGCAAAAAACGCTGATATTGATACAGCAAAGCAACACCATAAATATTGTGTTTATAAATTCCTTTTACACGAATATATGCACCAGCAGCCGTAAAAAAAGGACTAGATTCATTGAGTTTTTGGACATCTTGCACAATTCCACCATTAACTGTATAAAACCAAACACCACTACGAATATTGGCATGAACACCTGTTATACCTGCTGAAAAATTATAAATTTTGGTATTATCTTCTACTAAATTTCCTTGTGGTAATCTCAAACCTGTATTAAGAGTTAGAAAATGCTGTGTAAAAGAAGCATTGATGTTTTTTAAATCTAATTTCAATTTTCCACTCAAAGGAACAACTAAATTTGCATAAAAGCGATTCATTCCAAATTTCAAACTATCCTCTACGTTTTGAGTGGGAACAATAGCCGTTCCGAGTGTGATATTAGGACGAAACAAAAAACCAAGACCAATATTTTGAGACTGACTTTTGAAGGAAATTAGAAATAAGAAAAAGAAAAGCAGAGAGTAGGATAATTTTTTCATAACTTGAATTATATAAGATGACAAAAATAGTAGACCCTAAGGGTTTTCAAAAACCCTTAGGGTCTGAAACAAATTTACGCACAAGTTTTTAGTTTATGCTATTATTTTTAGTAAATTTGTTGAGACTTTCGTAGTTAGAAAAATAAATCAAAATTAGAAAATGAAATCAGCATCATATATTTTTATTATACTTTTTCTGCAATTATGTTCTTCTTGTTTGGCTCAAGACAAAATCGATTATAAAAATGAAAGATTGATTGTTGATTGCATGACAGAAAAATATGACAGTATAGGAATAAATTTACAAGAAGAAGCAAAAAAATACGAACAGAAACTTTTAGAAAGTGGACATTTGAAAGATAATTTAGCTAAAAGTTATATTTTATTACTTGATGAATTATTGAATATCAAAAGGGGTGACAGTCCATACAGTATCACATTAGACGCTAAACTTATGGAGTTACGTAAAAAATGTGTAGAGGAAAATAAAACGAACTTGGATAGCACTGGAAAGTTTTACGAGGCTCGTTTGCTTATGGATTCTGTACTTAAAAATCAAGAAACAATAACAACAGAGGAAATTATAGATGCTAATAGACGAGTTTGGCATCAATTATCTGAGCAAGATTTCAAAGAACCTTATTATCGTATTTCTATATTAAATATGATTTCTACTTTTAGTATTTCAAAACAAGAAAAATTCCTTATTAAAATTTATATAGACTTAGACCATAATATAGTCCTTAATGATAATCCGACGACTTTAGATGATTTGGGTAAACAATTAAAAGCTATAGCTGATACAATTCCTGATACAGAGAAAAAGTATATCAGAGTACAAATAAAAGGAGATTCTTCTTTAGATATGGGTATTGTAATTGATATTAGAGAAATTTTGAGGGAAAATCTTATTCTTAGTACACATTATAATGTTGATAAATAATAATTAATTGTGTATTAATGAAAAATAAATTAGAAAAGCTATTTTTTTTATTAAAATACTTTCCAGAGTGTTGAGTATCATTCTATTGAAGTCGTTAAAATGATAAGAAGGTTAATGAAAGAAAAGAAAATAGATTTTTATAATAGAATAAGTTAAGAACTAATAGAAATAATTCTACCTTAGCAATCGGCTGTAATCAGACGTTGATAATGGTTAATATAAAACAAAGATGGATAACAAAACAAATAATTTTTCTAAAAAAGGCTCTTTCAATAAAAAAAAGCAAAACGGTTTTGCGAATGATTTATCCAATGAAATGGGTAAACTTCCACCTCAATCTATTCCTTTGGAGGAGGCGATTTTGGGTGCGCTTTTGTTAGAAAGAAAGGCTTTTGAAGATGTAGTCGATATTTTGAAGGCAGATAGTTTTTATAAAGATGCTCATCAGCTTATTTATCAAGCGATGCTAGAACTTTCTGCAAAAGGCTCTCCGATTGATCTTCTGACAGTCAGAACGCAACTAGAAAAAAATGGAAATTTAGAGATTGTTGGAGGTGCATATGCCCTTGTTCGTTTGACAACTGAAGTGAGTTCTTCGTCAAATGTAGTCTATCACGCTCACGAAATTGTAGAACGTGCCATTAAAAGAAAAATGATTGGTGTAGCTTCAACAGTTCGCCAAAATGCTTTCGAAGATACAACTGATGCTTTTGAGCTTTTAGATGAAACGCAGAGCGAACTCTTCGAAATTACAGAAGATAATGTCAGAAAAAGAACTTCTGATATGGCTTCCGTTTATCTCAACACCTTAAAAGATTTAGAAGAAAAACGAAAAAATAAAACAGGAATTACAGGTATTCAGAGTGGTTTTACGGCTTTGGATAGAATAACGGCAGGTTGGCAGCGTTCGGATTTGATTATTTTGGCAGCTCGTCCCGGTATGGGAAAGGCACAACCTCTTGATGCAAAATTGCTTTCTCAAAATGGTTGGAAAACAATGGGAGAAGTGCAAAAAGACGATGTTTTGGCAGGAAGTGATGGCAAATTTTATAAAGTAAAAGATATTTTTCCACAAGGTAAAAAACCAATTTATAAAGTTACTTTTGAAGATGATACAAGTGCAGAATGTTGTGAGGAACACTTATGGATAACTTTTCAACAGTCTGAAAATAAATTAGCTGTTCGTTCTTTAAAAGAAATCAAAAAAACACTTCTTACAGGCTCAGGCAAACCAAATCATTATATTCCAATGGTTATGCCGATTCAATGGGAAGAAAAAAAATTACCTTTGAGTGGATATTTGGTAGGACTTTTTGTTTCTAATCAAGGTCAGACTTCACTTTTAGCCAATAAAGAAGCCTTCAAAACGAGCGAAAGAATGGCAGAAACGTATGAAAAACTACAAAATGCTTTTGGCGACCAAATGGTCAATTTTTCAGAAGAGCCTTTTATTCCTCAAGAATATTTGTGGGCAAGTGTAAGACAGCGAACTGAACTTTTAGAAGGAATGTTGGCTTTTTCGGGTCGTTTGGATAGTGATTTCAAAGGAAAATATCAAACAGATTCTCCTCGTATGAAAGATGATTTCATTTTCTTGATTCGTTCTTTGGGTGGAATTGTTGTTTTTACTGAAAAGAAAAACCAAAAAGGAGAAACTTTTTTTCATTTAGAGTTTGAATTACCTGCAAGTTTGTCCGACTTAGAAACAGGCGCACAGACGAGTACGAATAACAGACTTTCGCCACTTTTCAAATACATTACCAAAATTGATTTTATTGGAAATAAAGAAGCTGCTTGTATCAAAATTGATAGTGCCGATAGTTTGTATGTAACTGATAATTTTACGCTTACACATAATACAGCTTTTGTTCTTTCGGCATTGGCAAATGCAGCCGTAAAATACGACCATTGTGTAGCTATTTTTTCCCTAGAGATGTCAGCCGAACAGCTTTTGACTCGTATGATGTCGTCGGAAGCCGAAGTAGAAAGTCAGAAATTACGTAACGGAAGTATCGCAGACCACGAATGGGCGCAACTTATCCACCGAACTACTCGTCTTTCTGCCTCCAAAATTTTTATTGATGATACACCAGCTATTACAATGCTAGAACTTCGTGCAAAAGCAAGAAGGCTGAAATCTCAACATAATTTGGATATGGTTGTTATTGATTATTTGCAACTTATGTCTGGAGATTCTGGAAAAGGAGGAGGAAATCGTGAACAAGAAATTGCAGGTATTTCAAGAGCCTTAAAACAGCTTGCAAAAGAACTTGATGTTCCTGTTATGGCACTTTCACAGCTTTCTCGTGCCGTAGAAACTCGTGGAGGAGATAAAAAACCAATGCTTTCGGATTTGAGGGAATCGGGTTCCATCGAACAGGATGCAGATATGGTAATTTTCCTTTATCGTCCAGAATATTATGAAATTACACAAGATGAAATGGGAAATCCTACACACGGAACAGCCGAAGTAATCATTGCAAAAAACCGTCATGGTAGTTTAGAAACTGTCAAATTACAGTTTATAGGAAAATATACGAAGTTTCAAGATTTAGATGAAGGGGGTTTTTCAGCAGGAAATACAGGCTATGATAGTGGCTTTCCGAATGCAAATGATAATCTTTCTCCAATAGACGACGGATTTACGACACTTCAAAGCAAAGGAAATAATATGAATCCGATTGATAATGATTTGAAGAATAATAAATCTGCTGATTTTGATGATGAACCTCCTTTTTAATTTTTAAATTGAATTGTTATACATTGAATAAGGAATAATTAAAAAGTAGTATGAACTTAGATAGATACGAATTTGAAATAAGTAAATCTGCTACTGACTTTGTTTTCATAAGTGAAGGCGATTTAGGTAGAATAGAAAAAGCCATAAGATATAATAGAATGCAAGATGAGGTCTATAACTTAGGTTTTGGAGACGTAAATCCAACAACAGAGGAAATAGATGATACCGTAGTTACCAACAATGGAGATATGACTAAAATACTGGCAACAGTAGCATTTAGTATATATATTTTCACAGAAAATAATCCAAATGCGTGGGTTTATGTAACAGGAAGTTCTCAATCTCGTATAAGGTTATATAGAATGGCGATAAATAAATATATACAGGAAATTGAAAAAGACTTTGTTATTTACATTTTATTAGAAGATGGAGAATGGTATCCATTTAAACCAAACACAAATAATAGTGCATTTTTAATCCAACGAAAAATATGAAAACTGAACAACAAGATATACAAGAATTTATTAATACTATTAATGCCTTAAAAGGAGCAAAAATTACCTATAATCCAGAATTGGACAAACGTGAGCATTTAGTACTCTTTCCAGAAAAATTAAGAAAAGCGAAAGAAACCATTGCAAGAGTAGGTATGCCTAAAGCCTATTACGACCAAATGGCTAAAAAAAATAAAGAAAATAAAAAGTAGTTTTTTAAAAAACTCATTTATCTTTTAGGAATGCAAAACAAATTTGCATTCCTTTTTTTATATTTACCTAAAACGTATTAACAAAAATAACATTTCTCAACTAACTCAAAAACAAGCGTCGAAATACTATGAAATCCGATATAGAAATCTCTCGCCAAACCACTCTTTTACCTATTTCTGAAATAGCTAAAAAGGTAAATATTCCAACAGAAGAACTCATTCCCTACGGAAAATATATTGCAAAATTACCTTTAGAATTACTTGATAATAAAGATAAATCTGAAAGTCAAAGTGATAAATTAAATTCTGAATCAAATCTTATTTTAGTAACAGCCATCACACCCACAAAAGCAGGAGTAGGCAAAACGACAACTTCGGTAGGTTTGGGATTGGGACTGGCAATGATTGGAAAAAAAGCCATTGTAGCACTTCGTGAACCTTCTTTAGGGCCTTGTTTTGGAATGAAAGGAGGCGCAGCAGGTGGAGGTTATGCACAGGTTTTGCCAATGGAAAATATCAATTTGCATTTTACAGGCGATTTTCACGCCATTACTTCGGCAAATAATATGATTGCTGCATTATTGGATAATTATCAGTTTCAAAATAGAGGAACTTCCAACCAGCTTAGTCAAATTCTTTGGAAACGAGTATTAGATGTCAATGACCGTTCGCTGCGAAATATAGTTACAGGTTTGGGAGGTATTAGCAATGGAATCCCAACAGAAACAGGTTTTGATATTACGCCTGCGTCCGAAATTATGGCTATTTTGTGCTTGGCAACAGATTTAGAAGATTTGAAAACGAGAATAGGAAATATTCTCTTAGGATATAGAAAAGGACAAGAACCTGTTTTTGTCAAAGATTTGGGCTTTGAAGGGGCAATTACGGTACTTTTAAAAGATGCTATTCAACCTAATTTAGTTCAGACTACCGAAAACACGGCTTCCATTATTCATGGAGGACCTTTTGCAAATATTGCTCACGGTTGTAATTCGGTTTTGGCTACAAAAATGGCTCTTCATTTTGCTGATTATGTAGTTACAGAAGCTGGTTTTGGGGCAGATTTGGGAGCAGAAAAGTTTATAAATATTAAGTGTCGCAAGTCTGGACTTTCGCCAAAAGTTACTGTTATTGTAGCTACTTCTCAAGCCTTAAAACTTCATGGAAAAGTAGTAGAATCTGAAATTAAGAAACCTAACTTGGCAGGAATAAAAGAAGGAACAAAAAACCTAGAAAAACATATCGAAAATATGCAATCTTTTGGTCAGTCGGTTGTCGTAGCTTTTAACAAATATGATTTTGATACCGATGAAGAAATTGAATTTTTGAAAGAATTTTGTAATTCTAAAAAAGTCAAATTTGCTATCAATAATGGTTTTTTAGAGGGAGGAAAAGGAGCTGAAGAACTAGCTAAAACTGTGGTAGAAGTGTGTATGAATAATCCTTCAAAACTGTTGGAATTTACTTACGAAAATGAAGATGAGATAGAAACCAAAATTAAGAAAGTAGCTCAAAAAATTTATGGTGCAAATGGTATTTCTTTTTCAGATAAAGCTCAAAAAATGCTTTCTAAGATAAATAATTTAGGTTTTTCTCACTTTCCTATTTGTATTGCCAAAACACAATATTCTTTTTCTGATGATGCTCAAAAGTTAGGAGTAGCTAAAGATTTTACATTGAATATTGAAGATTTGGTTATCAATAGTGGTGCTGGTTTTATTGTGGCTGTTTCGGGTGCAATTATGCGAATGCCGGGGCTTCCGAAAGAACCACAGGCTTTGCAGATTGATATTAAAGATGGATTTATTGAAGGGTTGAGTTAAATGATAGATATCATACTACTAGACATTTTTTATAAAAACACCAATAGGTCAGTCCCAAAGGGCAGACCGTTTACTAAACAGGCTACAAACGGTCTGCTCTACGAGACTGACCTACATAAAAATAATACTTTTGTCTAGTAGTATGGATAGATATGTAACAAACTTCCTAGTACACTGTTTAATAAGCTTTACTATAAACTTCAGACAGGGTTAAAACCCTGTCCAATTTATAATTCAGAATT